>NZ_JBHXTL010000067.1:0-53984 GCF_042677365.1 Kitasatospora sp. NPDC127116 | reverse complement strand
GGGGTGCTCCGTGGGGGAGCACCCGGCCGATCGCCGTGCGCGTGCGCGTGCGCGTGCGGTGGGGCGGGGCGGGGGCGTCCGTGTCCGTGTGGGGTCGGGCGAGCGCGTCCGAGGCCGTGTCCGGTGGCGCGTCCGCGTCCGCCTCCGTGCGCGGGTGGGCAGCCGGGCGGGGCCTGCGGCCGTCCGGTCCCGGCGCGGACGGGCCTGCGGTGCCCGTCGGCTACCGGGGTGCCCGGCCGGCGCCGGAGGCGAGCTCCTTGGCCGCCTCGGTGAGGTCCTTGGCGGTGTCGATGGCCCGCCAGTACACGCCCTGCGGCAGCTGGTAGCCCGCCAGCCGCTTGCCGCGGGCCAGCTGGGGGAAGGTGGTGCGCTCGTGGTCGCCCACGTCCGGCAGCAGCTCGGCGAACTCCGGGCTGAACACGTACAGGCCGGCGTTGATCAGGAAGGGCGAGGGCGGGGCCTCGATGAAGTCCAGCACGTTGCCGAACTGGTCGGTCTCCACCGCGCCCCAGGGGATCCGCGGCCGGGCCAGCGCGAGCGTCGCGACGGCGTCCCGCTCGTGGTGGAAGGCGGCCATCTCGCGCAGGCTGAAGCGGGTCCAGATGTCGCCGTTGGTGGCGTACCAGGGTTCGTCCGGGCGGGGCAGCGCCTTGGCCGCGTACTTGAGCCCGCCACCGCGCCCGAGCGGCTCCGCCTCGACCACCGTGCGCACCCGCAGCGGCAGGTCCGCCTTGTCCAGCCACTCCTCCAGCACGTCGGCGAGGTGCCCGCAGGAGATCACGACGTCGGTGACGCCCTCCTCGGCCAGCCAGGCCAGCTGGTGGCCGAGGATCGGCGTGCCCGTCCCGGGGATCTCGACCAGCGGCTTCGGGCGGTCGTCCGTGTAGGGGCGCAGCCGGGAGCCCTGGCCGCCGGCCAGGATGACGGCCTGGGTGACGGGCGTCGTGGTCGGCCGGGGCGCGTGGGGCTGCGGGGGCCGGGCGGACGGGAGGTCGGCGGTGGGGCCGGAGTCAGCGGTCATGCCTGAACAATAAGGCGGCGGACGGGGGTGTCAGCCGCCTCGGGGACCGGGGTCCGCCCGGCCTTCCGCAGCCTTCCGCAGCCGTCTCCGACCGCCTCCGACCGCCTCCGGCCTTCCTCAGCCGACGACGCCGGCCGCGAACGAGCCGTCGCAGACCGGGCGGGCGAAGGAGCGGGCCCGCTGGACGTCGCCCTGGTACTTGCGCACCGCCGCCTTGCCCAGCTCGCCGGCCAGCGAGGTGCAGTAGGGCGTCAGCGAGGGCTGCTCGCGCATCGAGCGCTCCAGCAGGTCCAGCGCGGCGGAGGGGTTCTTCGCGCGCAGCTCGTCGAGCAGCGCCACCCGCAGCGAGTCCTGCGGGGCGAGCCCGTCCGAGGTCCTGGCCGCGGCGCCGGCCGCGTTGTTGGAACGCCCGATCCCGGCGCCGTCGCCGCTCGACGCCGCCACGACCTGCTGGTCGAGCCCGGTCGGCGGGGCCCACGGGACCCGGGTCACGGCGAGGGTGCCGGTGGTCACCAGGACGACCGGCAGGGTCAGGGCGACGGTCTGGCCGATACGGCGCACTAGCTGCTTCACCCTCAGGAGAGTAGCGGTGGGTACGGGCAGGATCGCCCTCCGTTACACCATCGAGTGACACACTGTCCGGTTTCGTCCCTCCGCCGTGTTGACGCGGGGGTGTGCGGACGGAGCCCGCCGGACCACGGGGGTCCGACGGGCTCCGGGGAGGCGCGAGGTCGCGTCAGTTGCTCAGGCGCAGGCCGGAGCTGGTGGAGAAGACGTGGGTCTCGTTGGCGATCGGCACGACGTGGATGGTCTCGCCGCGGGCCGGGATCTGGCGGCCGGGCACGCGGACGACCAGCTCGTGGTCCTTGCCGCCGATCTGGGTGGTGCCGTAGACGAAGCCGTCCGAGCCGAGCTCCTCGACCACGTTGACGGTCACCGCGACGCCCTCGATGCCGCCCGACGGGACGACCTCGAAGTGCTCGGGGCGGATGCCGACGGTCACCGTCTTGTCGGTGCCGGCGCCGGACAGGTCCTCGCGGGAGATGTTGACGACCGAGCCGCCGAACTTCACGCCGCCGTCCACCAGCGGCACCTCGACCAGGTTCATGGCCGGCGAGCCGATGAAGCCGGCCACGAAGAGGTTGGCGGGCTTGTCGTACATGTTGCGCGGGGTGTCGACCTGCTGGAGCAGACCGTCCTTGAGCACCGCGACCCGGTCGCCCATGGTGAGCGCCTCGGTCTGGTCGTGGGTGACGTAGACCGTGGTGATGCCCAGGCGGCGCTGGAGGCCGGCGATCTGGGTGCGGGTGGAGACGCGGAGCTTGGCGTCCAGGTTCGACAGCGGCTCGTCCATCAGGAAGACCTGCGGCTGGCGGACGATCGCCCGGCCCATCGCGACGCGCTGGCGCTGACCGCCGGAGAGCGCCTTCGGCTTGCGGTCCAGGTAGTCGGTCAGGTCGAGGATCTTCGCCGCTTCCTCGACCTTGGTGCGGATGTCCGCCTTGTTCACGCCGGCGATCTTGAGCGCGAAGCCCATGTTGTCGGCGACGGTCATGTGCGGGTAGAGCGCGTAGTTCTGGAACACCATGGCGATGTCCCGGTCCTTCGGCGGCAGGTGGGTGACGTCGCGGTCGCCGATCCGGATCGCACCGGCGTTGACGTCCTCCAGGCCGGCCAGCATGCGCAGGCTGGTCGACTTGCCGCAGCCCGAGGGGCCGACCAGCACGAGGAACTCGCCGTCCGCGATCTCCAGCTCCAGCGCGTCCACCGAGGGCTTGTCCGCCCCGGGGTAGACGCGGGTCGCCTTGTCGTACGTGACAGAAGCCATGGTTGTCGCTCTCCTTCACCGGCAGGAACGTGCCGGACGATCCGAGTAAAGGGGGGTTTGTCAGGGTTCCGCCGGGCCGCCAGTGGTCTGAACCACTGCTCGAACCGACTCCCGGCGACGCTACCTGCGGTTCCGTGACTTGTCAGCCCCCACCCGACCCGATTTCGGCATCGGTTCCATCACGCCCACCCATCCCACCAAGCCCCGGATATCCCCCCATCCCGTCACCCGGGCCCGGTAGACTGCCCCCGGTGCCGCCGTGATCCATCGCGGACGGCCACCGTGCCTCCTTAGCTCAGCTGGCCAGAGCACCGCTCTTGTAAAGCGGGGGTCGTCGGTTCGAACCCGACAGGGGGCTCAGGTGTCTGACCAGGCAAAAGGGCCCGAACGCGATCACGGTTCGGGCCCTTTGTCGATCTTGGAAGTCCGCATAAAGTCCACAACCCCCGCGCGCCAAGGCAAAAGAACGTTCAACTAAACCTTGCGCTGGCGTCAGGTGCGTCGCGTACAGTCGTGTCCGTAGGGGCGGCCGAGCTTGCGCGCGGCCGGATACGCCCCCTTCGCGTAGACGTGGACGGCCGGGGAGGACAACCGCAGGCCGACCACGCGGAAGCCCCCCGTCGAGAGAACCGGCGGGGGGCTTTCTGTTGCCACCGTAGCGGGTCCTTGGCGACGGCGAGAACTGAATCTCAGCCAACGAGCAACCGCCCCGGCACCACGCGGGTGCCGGGGCGGGACGCCGCCGGGGCGGCGTCTGACGGAGCCGGGGGATACGCAACCTCCGGCCCCGCTCTTGTGGGCCCCCGAAGGGGCGGCTGGGGCGATGATTGTCGCGAGATTTGCCACGCTTGGCAAAGACATTGCAGGTCGGGGCCAGTAAGCGTGGACTGGTGCCCACAGATGATCACTCCCGCGAGGTCCAGCAGCACCGCTGGGACGTGGGCGCTCGCATCCGAATGCTCCGCTTAGCCGCCGAGCTCTCTCAGGTCCAGCTCGCCGAGCGGGCCGGCCTTGACCACCGCACCATCAGTCGGGCCGAGCGCGGTCAGCACGCGATCTCGATCGACGTGGCGTACCGGATCGCGTCCGGCCTCGGCGAGCCCACGTGGCGGCTGTTCCGCGACGCCTGACCCGGCCTACTCGGACGGCGGCGGGGGCGGCGGAGGCGGGGTCCTCGGTGCGGCCGGCGGTGCCTTCGGGCCGCCGATCCCGCCGGATCCGCCCGACGGGTCCTTCTGTGGTGTCATCTCGTCCTCCTCGATATCCAGCTCTTCCAGCACTTCATCGGGCAACGGCATGGTGGGGTGCCGGGGCACCCGGTTCGGGCCGCGCGTGCCCCGGCGGCCGCGCTGGTCGTGCCAGCGGCCCTGGCCGTGCGGGGGGATCCTGTCGGTCACGACGTCCTCCTCATAGACGGGGGTCACCATCGTGACGCGCCCGGACCCAGTTGCGGGCCTGCCTGGCTTCGGCGTAGCTCCGCAGCGTCACGCCCCACTGGACCAGGCGCGCGCGGAGCCACATGTCGCGACGGCCGTACTCCCGGGAAAGCCGATACACCGACACGCCGTCATCCTGGTATCGGCGGATGATCTCCTCCTGCTGCTCCGGCGCGAGCTCCGTGCGCCCGCCTCGCGGGCCAGCCGGGGCGCCTTGCTTCGGCATCAGGTGCTCGGACTTCCGTCGGAGGGCTCCCCGTCGGGCGACCCGGCCCGGGTGGCGCGGATGTGCGCGCCAAGGTCCTCCAGGCCAGCAACCGTGGCCTGCCACTCCGGGCCGCCCGGCTCCGGGTGGGCGTCATCGTTGGGGTACATCACTCTCCTTGGTGCATGTGGGGTGCGCTACCACGGGCCAGCCGAGCGGGGCCTTGCGCGGGCGGGTGGGGGTGTAGACGTGGCCTGCCGGCACCAGCTGGCCACCGTCGCGACCACAGCAGATGCACGCTTGGGCGTGCAGTTGGTCGCTGGTGATCCAGAACTGGCCTCCGGGGGGATCCGACTGGCGCTCGACCAGTACCGGCGCTGGTGCCGAGTGGACCATCGTCATGTCAGCATCGTCGTCACCCGATCCGGCTAACTCCATATGCAGCCCCATGTGCCTGACATATCGTCAAGAGCATGAGTGCACCGACACCATGGGTGGATCCGCGCCTACGTACCGCCTGGGCGCAGGGAGACTGGGCTGCCATCCTGCGGGAGTACCGGCGTGCCGCCGGGATCTCCCAGACCGCCCTGGCTGGACTCGTAGGCCTCTCGCAGGCCGACGTCTCACTCATCGAGCGCGGCCGTCGTACGATCAAGGAGCGCGCCGTCATGGACCGCATCACCAGGGGCCTATCCGTACCGTCCGAGCTCATCGGCCTAAGCGCGGTTCAGTCGTCCTGGTCTCCCGACCCGGAGCTGACCGAACGCATCGCCCGGGCGCACACCACCGGCCGCACCGACACGCGCAGTGCCGAGTGGATCGCCCGGGTACTAGCCGAACACCGGCGAGCCGAGGACGACGGTGCCGGCGCAGACCTGTGGCCGGTCGTCCGTAGCCAGCTCGACACCGTCACCCAGCTGATCCCCGGAGCGGCTGGGCCGACCGCCGACCGGCTGATCCTGCTGAGTGCCGAGCATGCGCACTGGCTCAGCTGGGTGGCCCACGGCCAGCATGAGTACGGTGCCGCTTTCGCCTGGCTCGGGATTGCCCACGGATGGGCACTGGACGCCGGCAGTGCCGACATGGCCAGCTGGATCACCCGCGTCCGTGCCTACTACCAGCTCGGCGGCGGCGACCCGGTGCGCGCATTTCGCACGGCTGAAAGCGCCATAGGTTCAGGCCTGTCTCCGAGCGCTGCATCCGTGGCTGCGCACACTGCTGCGATGGCGGCTGCGGCCGTGGGCGAGCGCGACCGGGCGCACCGGCTCGCCGATGAGTCCTACGAGGCTGCACTGCGGGCGCCTGACGAGACCGACCGGCCGGGCTGGCTGTACTGGCTGTCGCCCACCCGGGCGCGACTTCTACAGGGTGAGGCGGCGTACGCCGCACGGGACTGGCGTCGCGCAGTCGACGCCCTCGGCGACGGGTTGGCCGAGCTGACCGGCTACCCGCGCGACGCCGCGTTCTACCGCGGAAAGCTGGAGGACGCGAAACGCCGGTCCTAGGTCGTGGCGCGGAGCTTGATGATGACCAGGTCGTCCGGGTTCCTGATGCACGCATAGGCCTCGGGGTCGGCCTCGCGAATCGCTTCCCGAAGCGCGCGGTGGATGATGGCGATGGCCGGCCCAGACTGCGGTTGCGGGTCTGGGTCGGTGACCTGCACCCGCAGCGTCCTCCGTTCGGGAGCCGGCTGGTCGTCCGGCTCGGCAATCACGAACTCAACGTCGTAGACCCACTCGGCAGCGTCCATGCTGCCGAGTGTAGGTTCCGGGTGATGACACGTCAGGCGGTTGGTCACAGATCCGTCACACGGTGCCCGCCCACCAGCCGCCGTCGGTAGGTTCGTGGCCCACCGACCGCAGGAGAATCCGTGCCCAAGATCGTCACCCGCCGCCGCATGGGCCCGTTCGCCCTCGCAGGCCACATCTTCATGATGCTCTGTACCTGCGGCCTGTGGACCCCCGTCTTCCTCATGGCCCGCCGCGGGCGCAAGACCGTCACGAAGTACAAGGGTTTCGAGCCCGGCCAGTACCCACCCCAGGCCTGACCCGGAACACGACGAAGCCCCCGTTCGGCCCTTCGGCCGGGCGGGGGCGACGTGGTTCAGCGGGAGACGAGCGGGATGACCGCAGCCGCTGCAGCGGCAGCTCCAGCCAGCGCACTGAGCGCCTGGGTCCGGCGGCGATCCGAACGACGGACTTCCTCCGACGCGGCCCTGTCCCGCTCCAGCGAGTCGATCCGCTGATCGTGCTCGGAGAGCTGGCCGGAGTGGTCGCGGAGCTGCTGGTCGGTCTGCCCGGCGCGTTGGACCATGAGCGACAGACCCCCCTTGACCTCGGCGAACCCCGTCGACACGGCGCCGCGCAGCCGCTCCAGCTCCAGCGCCGTCGAGTCCGGAGGGCTGGTCACTCGCGCACCGCCTGCCGCAGCACGTCGGCGTCCGGGTCCGGCGCCGACCGCAGCCACGAAGGCAGGAGCCGATCCACCACGGGCAACGCCATCACCCTGGTCACGCCGGCCGCCACCGCCAGCCCCGCGCCAACCCCCCACGCGGTCTGCGGGACACCCGAGGCGCCCACGATCAACGGTGCCGCCGCGGCAAGGGACAGCCCGGTCTGCACCGTGGTGCGGATCGTGCGGCGGGTCGAGTCGCGCATCAGAACGGTCCCCTCGTGGTGAGCTGGGCCTTGAGCTGGTCCACCGTCTTGGCCACGCCCTGCACCACGGCGGCCAGCTCGGTGAGCTTGTAGTCCGCCTGCTTGCTGCCGTTGAGGGCCTCGGCGAGCGTAGGCCGGTAGCCGTCGGGCAGGGCCGCGTACTCGGGCAGCAGCGTGGTCAGGAGGAGCTGCGGCAGGTCCGCCCGCAGCTTCTCGACCGCGGCGACTGCGGCGGTAGCCTGCTGGGTGGCGTACGCAGCGCCGTTGAGGGCGTCCGCGACGGTCGGGGTGAAGCCTTCGGGGGTGGTGTACTGCGACCCGAGGCGGGCCGCGAGCATCTGCTCAGGGGTCATGTCGTCCTCCTCGGCGCTCGGCGCCGTGCTGGTGGTGGTGAAGCCCGGCCACGAGCCCGGGTCTTGGTGGTCGTTCTCCGGCACGTGCGCGTGCGCGTACCAGCCGCCCGTGGTCTCCCACGTGCGCTCGTCTCGGCGGCTGGTGAAGTCGGTCGGCCGGCCCATCGGCCACGCATCCGGGACGCCCCATGAGGCGATCCATGCGTGCAGCCGGTCCCAGCCCGCGCACGGCGTGTCCACCAGCCGCGGGTACACCCGGCCCTGGTAGCGGCAGTACGGGAAGAACACCGCCTCGATCTGGATCACGACGCGGCCGGCCCGGTTGGTGCGGGTGCCGCCGGGTCCGTCGGCCACGCTCTTGGAGCGGGAGGTGGCCGGGTACAGCTGGGCGATCCGGCCGGTGAACGGGTCCCAGATCAGGTGGGGTGCGGAGGCGCGCCCGCTGCCGGTGAAGTAGGACACGAGGTCATCGAAGTCGCACCAGTCCTGCGGTGCGGCGGCGGTCGCGTTGCGGTCCCACGTGATGTGGGCGATGGCCTTCGGCGGGTACTGCTGGTCGGTCGGCGCGTGGTCGCCGAGGTCGTGTACCTCGGCGCCCCGCATCCACAGGTCGGGCATCGGCCCCTCCTCGGTCGGGGGTGACCCGTCAGGGCCATGTCCCTTGCGAGGGTAGGGAGATCACCCCGAGGGGCAGCCCGGCTACCAGCAGCCCCTATGAGCCCAGCAGGTACGCACCGATCATCTCCGCCCGGATGCTGCCGCCGTTGTTGTCCGTGCCGCCGGTTGTCGCCCCCGAGGTCCGTTGCACCTGCACCGCCACCCGCACCCAGTTCCCGGGCGCGTACCACGGCGTCATGTCGATGCCGACCATCGGGAAGATCCAGTTGAACGAGGCAGGCACCTGACCGGAAGCGACGGTGGTCGCGTTCGCCACAACCACCCGGTAGTCGCCACCGGTGTTGATCCCGCCGACCTGGTCACCCACCAGGCCCACCGTCAGGTTCAAGCGGGGGCCGTCGCACGGCACCTGCGCGACCAGCAGCTCCTGCCACGTGGTGTTCGGGGTGCGGGCGCTGGAGAAGAACCCGCTGCCGCCGAACCCGACCGGCCGCCACGGGAACGAGGTGCCCTTGCCGGAGATGGTGTCCGCGCTGATGATGACGTGCCCGGCCCGGTCGTACATCGCGAGGCCCTGCGTCCCGAACCCGGTGGTGGACCAGGCATTGCCGTCTTGCTGGGCGAACAACAGCTCGTTCGCTGGCGTGTCCCGGCGCATCTGCATGCCCATCTGCGGGGTGCCGTTGGCGTCGGGCATGCGGATGTCGCCGATGCGGATGACCTCGCGGGTGGGGTCCTGGGCGGACATGACGATGATCGCGCCGCCCTGCCGAATCCGCAGGGTGCCGTTGGTGAGGGTGGTGGACCCGACCTGGTTGGTGCGGGTCAGCTCGGCGAGTCGCCGCTCCAGCTCCGCCACCCGGTCCTCCAGGGACTGCTGCCGCAGGTACTCGGGCACGTCATCACGCTCCGCACGTCAGGGCGACCTTCTCAGGGCCGCCGGTCACCGACACCTTGATGCTGAGGATCCTCAGCTCCTGAACCTGCCCCTGCGGGTAGTACGGGCACGGGTCGATCGCGAACACCGCGCTGTCGCCCACCGTGTAGGAGCCGAGCACCGGGTCCGAGTCCGCGTCCACGACGAACGTGGGCGCCGTCGTGGCCTGCGACCGGGCGTTCAGCGAGGCCTGCGCGTGCGCCTGGATGGTGTTCGCCTGCGTCACCCCGTCGTAGGTCTCCACGGCCTCCATCAGCGGGTACCCGGCGCCCCACTGGTCGGGGGCCTCCGCGACGCCGGTCACCACGTCCTGCCCGGCCCCGGACCCGCGGGCCCACACGCGGTTGGCGTAGCCCATGCCGTCCTCCGGCCAGTCCGGGGTGATCACGTTGCCGCCCGGCCCGTACTGGAACTGGAACCCGGTCGCGGAGGCACGCCGGCCGCGGCGCGGGTACCAGACTGCCCACCGCCGGTACCGGCTGCCGTTGGCGTTCCACCCCGACTCGACACCCCAGTCGAACCCGCCGTCCACAGCCGCCAGCTGCCGGATCAGGGTGAGGATGTCGGTCCGCTGCTGGGCCGGGTCGTAGGTCCGGGCCCGGGTGACGCCGGTGGGGTTGATCAGCGGGTTGGTGTCCACGTGGATGGTGCCCGCGTTGCTCGGGTCGGCCTCGGCGTACCGCAGCAGCGACCAGACGATCCACACCTGGTCGTCGAACATGCGCTGGCCGTCCGGTACGTAGCGGGTGTCCGCCGAGTTGGAGACGAGCAGGTTGTAGTCCGTGGACAGCAGCTTGTTGACGAACCGCTTCTGCCAGTACGACGGGAACTCCGAGCCCCCCAGCTCCATACCCCAGATGATCCCGTTCGCCGAGGTCAGCGGGCGCCTGATCCAGATGATCCCGGCCCACACGATCACCCCGTCCCGGTCGATGTACAGGGCGGTACGGTCCGGGGTGGTCGCGTCCATCGGGCCGAGCTGGGCAACCTCGTCGGTCAACGCAATCGTGCCCTTGAACGTGCCGACGCCGTTCAGCTCGGTGGAGTACTCGGCGCCGATGACGGGCAGCTCCGCGAGCACCCGGTCCGACATCAAGTCGCAGAACAGGTAGGTGTACCGGTGGACCACGGCACCGACAGGGGTCGTCATCAGGCCATCCTCTGCACGCGGATCCACGACCGCTGGTAGAGCGTCAGCGTGGATGCGTGCGCGTTGTTCTGCGCCCACCGGAACTGCAAGCTGCCGGCCGTCGCACCGGTGGTCAGCAGGCCGCGGGGGGTGATGGTGGTCTGGGTGCCGCCCGTGCCATACGTGCCGGCCGTCAGCGGGGTGCCGGCCAGCGCGGACTGCGACGCGTACGCGGCCTGCCCGCCCGTCGCAGGGCCGTTGATGGACCACATCAAATTGGACCCGATCGGGATGGACCAGTCCGCTTTCAAGTCGCCCTGGTTGTAGGCGCCGTCGTAGAAGATCGCGCCCTCGACGATGTAGGTGGCGTTCGCGAGGACCGGCACGACCAGGTGAGTGTCGTTGCCCAACGTAGCGTTGTTCGTGAGCTGCTGGTTGAGGGTCTTGGCGGCGTACCGGAAGGTGCCGATGCCAGCGCTGCCAGCGAGCGGCAGTTCGGCCCGAGAGCCGTCGCCCTTGCCGTACAGGAACACGTCGGTGTCGGTGGCGTACATGACCTGCCCGGGCGCCGGGTGGTCGGGCAGGGCGGTGGAAACGACCGGCAGGATGCCGCCGGAGGCGACCTGGTAGGAGCGGGCATCGCTGATCTTCGCGTTGGTGATGGAGGTGACCCCGGCGTCGACCGCGATGTCCGCCAGCGGGATGCTGTTCGGCGGCAGGATGCCGCGGGTCGTACCGCCTGCGGTGGCCGCATACGGGCCCTGCACCACCACCAGGGAGCCGCTGTTGACGGTGCCGAGCGTCTCGGCGTCCAGCACCTGTGCGACCACGGTGTCCTTGCGGTACTGGCTGCCCGACGATGCGGCGATCGGCAGCGTCACCGGGGCGTCGTTGATGACGGTGTACGCCCCGTAGTTCGCGAGGTCCTTGTTCTGCACATAGCAGATGCCTGCGGACACGCTGACGGTCATGTTCGGGGTGCCCTGCGCAGAGACCGCCAGCTGCTGCTGCTGGTACGACGGGCGCACACCGCTGCGGGTCCGAAGGGACGCTTCGTCGCCGCTGTTGCCGTGGTAGCCGAGCATGCCGGTGATGACGGACAGGCGGTCGGTGCGGGCGGAGTAGGTACCGCCCTGCTGGTAGGCGGGCGGGCTGATGATCGCCATCAGGTGGTCCTCTCTACAGGGTGGCGTCGCGCCACATCACGGTGAGGTAGGTGGGCTGGGTGCCGTCCCCGTACGGATCGCCGCGGTAGACGAACGTGTTGGCGCCGGGGACCATCACGGGCCAGTCCGATCCGGCGACCACCCAGTCACGGCGCGGCGTGCTGCCGTTGGCGAGGACGGCCCGGATCGCCGTGTTGATCAGCACGTACTCGCCCGGGCCCAGCGTGTTGTTGAGCTGGAGCACGGCTCCGGTCTCCGATAGCTGCACCGACGGCCGCACGCACGGCCCGTCGATCCGCAGCAACAGGAACGTCTCGGAGGCACCGCCGTTGACGCACGTCACCGACCCGCCCGACCCGCCCGTCCCGTACAGCCACGGGTAGGTCCGCGGGTAGGAGCGGCCGGACGCCGGCGCATACGAGACCACCGGGCCGCCGGTGTACTGCGCGAGGGAGTACACCCGCGGGTCGTCGCAGTACCACTGCACCTGAGCCACGGTGGTCCGCTGCAACGAGGTCGCGTCGTACGGGATCCGGCGGCGCCGCACCTTGCCGTAGACCATCAGCCCGCGGTCGGGGAACTGCAGCTGCTGCGGGGCCGGGGCGGGCTGGCACGCGCGCTTCAGCGCGGCGATGAGCCGGCCGAGGTCGTCCGGGTCCTGCCCGCGCAGGGTGATGCCCACCGTGATGACCCGGGCGCCGACGTAGTCCGGGCCGGTCCACGTGCCGTGCGCACCGGTGCGGTCGACGTCGTAGGCACGGACGTCGGGCATGTCGTCGAGGTCGGGGAGATCCGAGATGGCGTAGGGGGTGCCGGGGCCCATGGCCAGCCCGTTCCACACCACGCGTCCGACGGCGGTCATCGCACCCCCAGTCCGGCCTGCCAGGACAGCTCACGGCTGACGTCCTGGGCGGTGGCCTGCGATCCGTACATGTTGATGGTGTTCTGCTGCAACACCGGCCGGGCGGCCCCCGCGTACGCCCCGGTGAGCGCGCCCGGGTTGCCGGCCAGCAGCAGGCTGTCGCCGTCCAGCGACCCGGCGATCTGCGCCGTGATGCCCTGTAGTTGGTCACGCAGGGCCGGGACCCGGGCGGCGATGCCGCGCATCAGGCCGTCCATGATGAGCCCACCGGCCGGGGTCAGGATCTTCTCGTCCCGCTCGGCCGGGCCCTTCCAGTCGGGCAGCAGGTCAGTCAGCGAACTCAGCGTGTCCTTGACGGATTTGAAGCCCGACGTGATGCCGTCGATCAGCGACTTGATGATCTTCTTGCCGACGTCCAGCAGGCTGCTCGCGAGCCGCGAGAACGTTTCGCCGAGCTTCTGCGGCAGCTCCCAGAAGACCGTCACCACGGCACTGGCGAGCCCGCCCAACAACTGCTTTCCAGCCTCGACCGCCCCGGACAGGTCCCCCGTCAACAGGCTGGTGATCAGCCGCAGCGCAGGCACCACGATGTTCGTGATCGCCCTGCCCAGTTCGCCGGTGAACACCGCAGCGAGCCGGACGATCAGCGAGATGATCGGTGTCAGGATGGGCATGATCGCGTTGAGGAACTGACCTGCCAGCGTGGCGAGCTGGACCAGCACGGGCGCCAGCGCGGTGGCGATCTGCACGAACGACTGCGCCAGCATCGGCAGGGGCAGCTCCTGCAGCAACTGCGTCAGCACCGGCAGCAGCGCGCCCGTGAGCGTGGTCACCAGCAACAGGAACGGCTCCAGCAGCACCGGCAGCACGCCGAGGATCGGAGACAGCGTCTCCCCGATCACCTGCGCCAGCACGCCGATCACCGGCGCAAGCTGCTGCGCGATTGTCGCGACCGCATCCAGCAGCGGCACCAGCACCGGCAGCAGCGCGGCCACCAGCTGCCCGACCACGGGCAGCACCGGAGCGAACGCGAGCGCCAGCGCGCTGATCGCCTGCGCGGCCGACTGCAGGACCGGGCCGAGCGCCGCGATCACCGAGCCCAGCGCCGGGCCGAGCGCCGCGATCAGGGCCTGAATGCCGGGCGCGAGTGCCGTGATGACCGGGCCGATGGCCTGCAGCGCCTGTCCGAGGAGCGGGGCCGCGGTCGTGGCCAGCAGCCCCATGGTCTCGAACAGGGCCTGCAGCCCCTGCTGCACAGCCGGAGTGCCGAACGCAGCCGCCGCCGCAGCAGTCATCTTCTCCAGCGTGGAGATGAACGACGCGCCGTTCGACTGGGCCGCACCGAACACGTTGCCCACGATCGAGCCGATGTTGCCCAGTACGCGGCCCATCTGCGAGACCAACGCGATGGCCTGCTCGATCGCCTTCTGCATGCTGCCGCTGTTGAACGCCTCGGTCATCCGCTGCTGCACGCCGGCCAGCGCGCCACCGGCGGACGCCGACAGCCGGTCGAACGACGGGGCCGCCGCCGCGCCGACCTGCACCAGCCCCTGGATCACGGTGCCCGGCAACTTGGCCATGTTCGCGAGGCCGTTCGAGGCGGAGCCGAGCGCCCGTCCGAGCGTGCCCGACTCGGCCAGCTCGGTCGCCGTCGCGCCGGTCTCCTTGGCCATGGTGTTCAGGTGCCCAGCAGCCGTTTTCAGCGCCCCGTGCAGCACCGGCAGGGTGGCCGTCGCGGTGGTCCGCAGGGTCTCGTCCAGGCCCTTGAAGAGGGTCTGCTGCACGTCCAGTTTGATCGCGTCCAGCTGGGGCTTGAGCCCGGCCAGCGCTTCGACGAACGCGCGCGCCGACGGGGCCAACTTGGCCATCGCCTCGGCCAAGGCGTCGACACCGCCAGCCGCCCCGCCGGCCTGCTGGGTGAGGGCCTCCTGCGCATCTGCTATCGCACGCAGGCCCTTCTCGGCGGTCTTCGCCTGCTCGGCCTGCGCGTCGGCGAGGGCCTGTTTGCGGTCGGCGAGCTGGCGGTCTGCCGCGGCGATGCGGTCGGCCGCAGCGACCTGGGCGTCCGCGGCAGCCTGCGCGCGGTCGCCGACCGTGCGGGTGCTGTCCTCGACCTTGGCCTGCGCGGCCACCACACGCTGACTGCCCTCGATACCGGCGGCGTTGGCCTGCTCGACCTGGGTCTTGAGGCGGTTGTAGGCGATGCCCTGCTCGTGCAGCCGCTGCGTCGCCTGGTCGAGCGCGAGCAGGGCCTGTTCCTTCTGCCGCTCCGTCGCGGACGGGTCGGCCATCACCTTGTTGAGGGACTCCTGGGCCTCCTGTACCCGCAGGGTGTTCTCGCGCTGGTCGAGCCCGGAGTCGGTGAGCCGGTTGTTCAGGTCCTCCAGATCCTGCGCGGCTCCCTTGCGGGCGTCGGCCAGCGCCTGCTGGGCCGCAAGGCTCGCCCTCTGTGCGTCCGCCAGCGACCGTTCGGCCTGCGCCACCGACCGCGCGGCCTGCACCTGCGCGTCCGCCGCCGCCTTCGTCGCGTCGCCCACCGACCGCTGAGCATCCGAAACCCGGCGCGCCGCCTGCTCGTTGGCGTCCGCAGCCTGCTGCATCGCATCGCCGACCGCCCGCTGAGCCTTCGCCGCCTGCTGAGCCGCACCGGCCGCCGCCGCGGCGCCGCCCTCCGCCGGGGCCCACGCCGCCTGCACGGCCGCGCCGATCCCGCGCGTGCCGACCTTGAGCGCACCGACCGCTGAGCCCACCGACAGCACCGCGGTCGCGGCGACCCCGGCGGCCGGCGCCATGGCGGCCAGAGCAGCCACCACCCCCGACAGCACCGGGACCAGAGCACCGAGCGTGGCGGCTGTGGACGCACCGGCGGCAGCCACCCCCGCCAACGGCCGCAGAGCGCCGGCCGCGCCGACGGCCAGCCGATCCAGGCTCCGCCCCGCCCGGTCGGGCCCGTCGGAGTCGCCGACGTGCTCGGCCACCTCATGCACCGCGGTCAGCTCCGCGATGGCCTCGCCCGCGTCGACATCGACCTCGACCAGGGCCCGCATGTTGTCGACGTGCTGTACGCCGGCCACCACAGAGTCCAGCTCGGCCAGGACCGTGGTCGTGTCGAGGTCGAACCCGATGTCCGGGCGCTCGGCGGCAAGGCGCTGGAACGCCGCCTGGATCTCCTCCAGCTCGACCCGGGCCTGCGCGGTGTCAACCTCGACATCGACCGGCCGCTGCCAGATCTCCACCATCCGGGCACGCAGGGCCTGCACCTCGCGCTGGGCGTCGGTCGCGTCGGCATGCAGGTCGATGGCGGGGATCGCCCGGAACGCCTGCTGGAGGCGGAAGCGGGCGGCGTCGTCGATTGCCTGGCCGAGCCGCGTGCCGATGGCACGGCCCTCGGCGGCAGCCTCGGCCTCGGCCCCTGCGACGCCGGACAGGTCGATGTCCAGGCTGGTGACCAGCCGCGGCAGGTCGATGCGCTCTCCGGCCATCGGGGGTCAGCCTCCTATCGGCATCTGGGCGAGGGCCATGAGGCCTTCGCGGGTGGCGTACATGCCGGGGTCGTCGTCGGGTTCGTCGTCCGGCTCGGTGGCGCCGGTGGCGATGCGGTGCCGGTCGATGAGGGCGTGCAGCAGGGCCGGGCTCATGTCCCAGAACTCCTCCGTGGTGCGGCGGAGTTGGACGGTGCCGATGTAGATCAGGTCAGCCCAGGAGATCCGGTCGTCTCCGGGGCCGCGTCGTTTCCCGGGCTGCCGGTGCCGAATGCGGAGACGAGGGAGGTCTGCATCGCGGCGGCGTACTCGTGGATGAGCTGGGGGGCGAGGAGGTCGCCGAGGTCGCGGCCGTCGCTGCTGCGGCGGTAGAGGATCTCCTCGACGGTACGGGTGCCCGCGACGTCCTGCCGGTGGCGCAGGTGGGGGGTGAACCCGCCGCCGGGGCCGACGAGTCCGGCGCCGAGGAGGTCCATCAGCGGACCGAACGCGGCGCCGTCGCCGGTCTGGTCGATGGCGGTCTGGATGCCGGTGACGGAGCCGAAGCGCTGTTCCAGCAGGGCCAGGCTGCGGAAGGAGTACCGCAGCCCGGCCGTGCTGCCGTCGGCGAGGGTGATGTCGGTGGGCTGGGCGAGGGCCTGGGCGGGGGTGAGGTCGCTCATGTGGGTGTCCCCTGGGGTGTGGTGGGAGGGTGGGCCGTGTGCTACGGGATGGCGACGGCGGTCTCGTTGAGGGTGATCGACAGCCACTTGCCGGTGCTGGCGAGCGGGACGGCGCTGACCTCGAAGCTGGGGATGCGGTAGTCGTCCTGCGCGAACCCGAGGTCGGGGAACTTCGAGAGCATGCACTTGGAGAGGGTGACGTGCACGTCACCACCGATCAGGCTGGAGCCGCCGGGCGGGGTGACGCCCTCGATCTTGAAGTAGGTCGGGGCGCTGGACCCGGTGAGCTCCCACACGGCCTTCTGCGCCGGGGTCGCGCCGGAGTCGGTGACGGCACCGCCGAGCATCGCCGCGAGCGCGTCGAGGGACAGCAGGGCGTGCTTCGCGGAGGCGGTCACCCCGTCGATGTACGAGGAGGTGTCCAGCAGGGTGTTGTCGCCGCGCAAGGTCTTCGACTGGATGCTGCCGGAGATGGCCAGCTCCTGGATGCCCGGGATGTCGATGCTGGTCGCGGCGTACGTGGCGGTGCCGCCGACCGGGTCGGCGGTGAGCACGGTCAGCTTGCAGTCGACGATCGAAAACAGCTTCGTGACGTGGGAGAGGCCGGCCATCAGATGGTCCCTTCGGGGTCGGTCTCGGCCGGCTGGCCGAGGGTGGGCGGGGTGAACGGCGGGCTCGCCGGGTCCGGGTCGTCCTGGGCCGCCGGCTGTTGGACCGGCGGCGGCTCGACCGGTGCCGGGGCGGGCGGCAGGAGACCCAGGTCGGCCTGCATGTCGTGGATGGTCAGCCGCACGGCGGCCGGCCACTCCTTCGCGGCGTCGTAGCGCTCGGCGCCGGCCTGCCACGGGAGCCACCCGCCGAACACGAACTGGCTGGTGCCGGGCAGCCCGGGCGGCCCGGGCACGCCGAGCGCACCGGTCCGGCCGGAGTACCAGGCCGGCAGCTTCCACGCGGGCCACGTCGGGTCCATGTGCGCGGGGTCGGCGGGGTGCCACCAGCCCTGGGCCTCGACCAGCTCGCGGGGGTACCAGGTCTGGCCGTCGGGGGTGGGCTCGGCGACGGGCCCGGTCGGCGGCGGGTCGGTCGGGGTGCCGCCGCTGCCGGTGCCCGGGTCGGTGGGCTCGGTGGAGGTGCTCATCAGGTGCCCTTCTGCAAGGTGCGGGTGACCATGACGGTGATGACGTGGCGGATCGCGTTGTCGGCGATCGGCTCGCGGTGCGCGGTCTGGAACCGGACCGCGACCATGTCGCTGCTGCCGGGGCCCGGGACGACGGGCTGCGAGCACAGCCACATCACCCGCTCGGCGAGCTGGTAGTCCTCGACGTTCGGGGCTGCCCCGCCGGCCTGTGTGCGGGCCTGCTGGACGACGTCGACCTGCACCAGCTCCTGAATGGTGACGACCCGAGTGGGGTCGCCGTAGTCGCCGTTCGCCGTCGGATGGAGGGCGTAGTTGGTGCCCTCCTGCACGACGACGTACGGCAGCGGCTGACCCTCGGCCGGGCCGTCGCGGAACACCGGCACACCGCCGAGCAGGGGCGTGAGGTAGGCCCGGAACGATCCGGCTGTGGTGGCGGCCATCAACGGATTCCCTTCGCGTGCTGGCGCAGGTAGGTCTCGGCCATGGCGATGGCGGGCCGCATGAACGGCTGGGCCCGGGTGCCGGGGTGGTTGACCTTCGCGACCGGGTGCGCGGCGCCCGGCCACCACAAGGCCTTCTTGCCCTTCGGGACAATGACGTGCGGCGCGGTGCCGTACTCGACGTCCGTCGCGTACGTCACGTTGGTGCCGATCGTCACGCTGAACCGGAGCCGGCCGCCGGCCGGGATGGCCACGATGCTCGACCGCAGCCGCCCGGTGTCCACCGGCGCAAGGGACTTGGCGTGGTTGACCATGTCGTTCGCGGCGCGCTCGGTCGCTGCCCGGGCCGCACCGGACAGCCGGTCCAGCGCGCCGCGCAGGGCGCCCTGGAAGTCGGTCGACCGGACGGTGTAGTGGATGCCGGCCATCACGCGCCCCCGATCAGCTGGTGGTGGTTGAGGTAGGGGGCGAGGAGGACGTCCGCCGTTGTCACGCCGGTGCCGGACCGCGGCGGCGCCGCCCCGTCCTCGCCGCCGGTGTCGGGCTCGATGACGACGTTGTTGCCCTCGTCGTCCACGCGCAGCCCACCAGGGGCGATGCCTCCGCCCGGGGTGCCCTGTCCCGTTGTGACGGCCTGCACCCACGCCGCGACCTGGGCCGTCGCCAGGTCAGCCCCGGGCGGAGGAGTCTCGTAGCCGTACGATCCGGCGACCGACGCCGTGGTGCCCCAGCGGCGCCACAGGTTCGGCCAGCCGCCGGAGTACGACTCCGCACCGGCGACCAGGTCATTGAAGCCGCACAGCGCGAGCTGCACCGCGTCGACCTGCCCCAGCACCGCGCTGCTGGTGACCCGGTACGCGGACGGCGGGACGACGTAGTCGACTGTCCCGGGTCCGGCGGACAGGGTGACCGCCGCCACGGTCCGCACCCGGCGGGGCAGCAGGATCCGCGCGTCGCCGCCGACCTCACCCGACACGGTGAGGTCGGTCGGCTCGAAGCACTGCTGCGTGTAGGCGTCAACTCGCCGCTGGGCAGCGAGGATCCACCCGATGACCTCCGAGTCGGTGCCGGTGCAACCTGCGGCGCGGGCCTGGGCGACAGTGCAGTACACGAGGGGTCAGCCCTCCTGCGGGGCGTCAGCGGCCGTCAGCGCGCGCATGACGCCGTCGGTGACGGTCGCTCCGGCGACGCAGTGCTGCACGGCGCCGCCGCCGGGGTGGGTGGTGTAGGCGGGGCCGGTGACGCCGCCGTCGGTGTGGAGTGCCTGGTAGGCGTCGGTCGGCGCGGGGCGGCCGACCTCGAAGCCGACCAGGCTGATCCGCTGGGGGCCGGCCGGGGCCTGCTCGACATCGGTCTCGACCGGGTCCGGCTCGGTGGGGGTGGGCTTGGCGGGCATCAGCTGCCTCCGATCACGCCGCGGGTCCGCAGCGCGGCCAGCAGGCTGTTGAAGTCGGCCTGGGTCGGGGCCGCCGCGATGTTGTTGACCACCGGGAGGGTGGTGCCGGACAGCAGCGCGGCGCCGCCGGACACGACCTGCACATCGACGGTGACCTGCTCCGGGCGGCGGGTGCCGCCCTTGGTGAGGTTCGCCTGCAGGGGGACGCCGGCCATTACGGCAGCGCCTGGAACGTGACCTTGGTGAACGCGGCCGGGGTGTGCACCGCGAGGTTCGCGCGGCGTTCCGCCAGGATCACCAGGGTGTTGGCGATGAAGAAGTCCGCGTGGCTGTCGCTCATCAGGATGGTGACGCCCTGCCGCTCCCACAGCGTCGCACCCATGCGGAAGCCGCCCATCAGCGCGGTGCCCGCGGCCATGGCGACGGTGCTGACGACCGTCAGCCCCCAGATCCGCGGCGGGCCGCCGGCGTCCTGCACGTTGGCGATGACCCGGAACTCGCCGGTGGCGGTGGTGTCGAGTTCGATGTCCTGCCAGTCCGACGGGTTGAGCACGACGGCGTCCGGCGGGTACAGCGCCAGCTCCTGGACCGTCCTGGCCTTGCGGATGGTGATGAGCTTGGCGTCGGTGTTCCCGCTGCCCGGCTGGTAGGCGTTGAGGCCGGGCGTGGTGAGGATGCCCTGCATCTGGGTGGTGCCGTTGCCGGTGAGAATCTCCCGGTCCATCTTGAAGTCCAGGCCGTACGTCAGTCGGCCGTTGATGTAGCCGACCAGCTGCCCGTTGTCGTCGGCCGCCTGCCTTGTGATGGGCACCCAGTGGGCCACGGTCTTGAGGCTGGTGGTGATGAGGTCGAACTGGAACGGCCCGCTCATGGGCTTGTTGGTGCCCTCGGGCACGACCGCGGCCTTGTTCCAGGTGCCCGCCCCGGTGACGGGGCCGGACACGTCCCGCATGTACTCCAGGGTGGTGCCGTCCGAGGTCTGCCGGTCGAGGAGGTTGGCGATCAGGAGCGGGTAGTCGGGGTTCTGCGGGATGACCCCGGGCTGCCGCTGGTTCTGCTTGAGCGGGGTGGCGGTGGAGGTCGTGCCGGCCGGGGCGTCCCGGTGCTCAACGGCAACCTTGCCGACCATGCCGGACGCGCGGTAGTGCTCCAGCGCCTTCGACCGGACGAACGCCTCGGCCGCGCTGACCGCGGGGTGGTTGCCGTCGTCGGGCTGCTGGCCGGGCTGCACCCGGGTGCCGGTGCCCTGCGGGGCGTCCGGCAGGGCGGCGGCCTGGAGCGCGCGGAGTCGGGCGTCACGCTGCTGGGCCTGCTCGATCTGGCCGGTGATCTGGTCGGCGCGGGCGAGCAGCTCGTCCATGTCGCCGGAGTAGGTGTCGTCGGCGAGGAGGCGGAGCACCTCGTCACGCTGCTCGGTCAGGCTCGGGGCCATGCCGGGCTCCTCTCGGTCCGTGGGACGCGGACGGCGCCCCAGTGGTGTCTGGGTCGCGTCCGTCTTTCACGGCCGGTGGAACGCCCCGGCAACGCCCGTGGCTTGTACGTCCGGTACGGGCGACCCGGATGGGGAGCACAGTACGGCGGGGCCCGCCGGAGGCAGCTCGGCTACCAGCGGCGGGCCCCGGGTGACGGGCGTCAGTGGCCTGCGGTGGCGAGGCGGAGGCGGGCGGCGGCCCGGCGGCGGACGTCCTGCTCGGCGAGGCGCGCGCGCTCGGCAGCGACCTGGGCGTCGAGGTCGTCGGTCGGTCCGTCGTCGAAGAGCGCGCCGAGTGCGGCGCGGACGGTCGTCAGCTTGGAGCCCGGGACAGCGGCCATTCGCGCGGTGATCTGGCTGACCTCGACCAGCCTGGCCGCCCGGATGTTGGTCATGGTGTCCTTGTACTCGTCCTCCGACATCTGGGCCAGCTTCTCGAACGGGGGCAGGTCGGTGCGGACGAATCCGACGCTCAGCTCGGGCGCCGAGCCGGAGAGGGCCATCGCCCGTGCGTCACGCCCGGCCTGGGTGTCGTCGTAGCGGCCACCGATCCACAGGCGGTCCGCACGGTCCTCCGCGCGGAAGGTTCCGACCGGCCTGCTCGGGTCGTGCATGAAGAGGAGCGCGAAGTCGCCCCGGCTTCCCTTCTTGAACACGCCGGGGTGGAACTTCGTGCCGTAGGAGTCGACGACGCCGTACCGGCAGGCGATCCCCTCGAACGTGCCATCCTCGCCATCGGCGACGCGCCACTCCACCGCGTCCAGCTGCCGCAGCTCCAACTCGGCCATCAGCTCCGCCCCTTCTTCATCGCGTGCTCGGCGTACACCTCGGCGACCGCGCGCATCAGCCCCTCGTGCGCGGGCGACAGCCGCGGCGAGTACCGGTAGACGAGCGTGCCGTCCGGCCCGGGCCGGTCCAGCTCGTAGACGATCCGGCCGTGGGCCATGGCCAGCGTCCGAGGCGGTTCGCCGGCCGGGTCACGGCGGACGGCGATGCGGTAGCCGTCGTAGGGGCCGCGGCGGACCTCGGCGAGCGGGATGCCCGGCGGCCGGTACGCGCCCTGGTACTGGGCCTGTTCGGCAGCCTGGAGGATGGCGGGGGCCTCGCCCCGCAGCAGGGTGGCCATGGTCAGTTCTCCTCGTACTCAAACAGCAGGGTGCACCTGCAGTTGATCGACTGGTTCGCGGGGGCGGCCGGGTCACCGGGCCACCGGGACTGCGTGGCCGTGAACCGCTTGTTCAGCGCCACGGTGTCGCCGTTCGCGACCCGGTGCGACTGCCGGGTCCTGGTGTCGTTGGTGGCGAGCCACTTCTTGCGCACCGCGCCGGCGTCCAGCGCGGCCATCACCGCCGCCGCGTTGTAGGCGCCCACCGTCTCTGTGCGGGCGATCATCGTCGCGCGGTAGTCGGCGAGGTCGCCGAACACCTTCTGCAGGCGGGCCCGTAGCTGGGGGATGGACTCGCCCTCGGCGACGCCGTGCTGCAGGAGTTGGGACTCCAGCACCTGCCGGGTGGTCGCGGTGACCTGCCCGGCCAGCTCATCGACCCGGTCGGCGAGGGCCTGCGCGACGGTGGGCTGTTCCAGGTCGAAGCCGTCCTGGACGCCCTCGGCGCCGCGCTTCCACGCGCGGCGGATGAACGGGGCGAGGGCCTCGGCCGTCCGCTTCCGCCAGTACCTGGGGTCGAACAGGTCCCGCGCGCGGATGCGCTCCTCCCAGCCGTCCGGGCCCGACGCCATGTCCAGCCCGGTCATCTCGGCGGCCGGCGTCTGCTCGGGGTCGGGGGTGGTGATGCGGACCCGGCCCTCGACGGCCAGCGCGGCGGCCTGCCCGCACAGGGTGGCGAGCCAGTCGGCGGAGCGTTGGGGCTTGCCCATCAGCCGGTCGAAGTCGCGGAGGACGGCGGCGGCCTGCTCGCGCGCGAGGCGGCGGACAGCGGCCCGGCCCTCGGCCTCGATCGCGTCGTACGCGGCCTGCACGTCCTGCGCTGACGGGCTGCTGACGCGCGTCACCTGCAGCGGCCCCGGCGCGATCATCACGGGTCGGTGCGGCCCGGCCAGCGCGGCGGCGACCCGGGCGGCCAACTGCTCGACCACGTCATCGGACGGCGCGGCCAGCAGCTGCAGCAGGCCGAGGTCGGCGCGGGCGCCGGCGGCCGGGGCCTGCACGGGGGCGAACTGGGCGCGGTACGGGGTAATGGTCTGGTCACCGATGCCGCCGGGCAGCGCGGGCCGGCCGATCTCTGCCCGGGCCTCGTCGATGGTCAGCAGGTCCGCGGCCGTGTTGTCCCGGACCCGGGTGGCACGGGAGTCCTGGGTCTCCTGCAGAGCGTCGACGGCGTCGTACGCCCACCCGGCCTCCTCGGCATCGGACGGCAGGAGCCGCAGGTCGACCTCGCTCGCGATGACGTCCAGCTTCGGCTTGATCGTGTCGGACCACAGCGTCGCCTTGCTGGCCGCCCGGTTCTCGTAGGTCGCGCCTCCCATGAGGTAGTCCCGGGGCACGCCGAACGCGAGCATCACCTCCGCGGCGTTGGCCATGCGCGATTCGAGGTAGTCCATCTCCTCCGCCGTCAGACCGACGCGGGAGTACGACGGGGCCGACCCAGCGGAGCCGGGCGGGGAGGCGACCAGCAGCGCGCGGCCGGCGTTGGCCGGTCCGGCAACGGACGACTTCCACGCGGCACGGGCTTGGCTGTACTGCTCCTCGGTCATCTCGCCGAGGTACACCACACCGGTCGGGCTCGCCCCGTTGCGGTAGCTGGAGCGCTGCCACTCGCGGGCGTAGGCGTCCATGTCGACGGCGTGCCGCGCGGCCTTCCACGGGGCAATGCAGCCGAGTGGCTCGAAGGGGTGCGGGTACCTGAGCCACAACACCTCCTCGGGGAGGAGGGGGATCCGCTGCCCGTCGGACCGGGTGACGACGAAGCCGAGGATGTCGCGGGCCGTGGGCCTGCCGTCGGCCGGCCGGTCGACGATGACCTGCACCGGGTCGTAGACGTTGTACGCAGCCTGGACGTCGCCCTGCCGGGTCTCGCCGCGGTCGAGGTAGACGAAGGACTGCCCGGCCAGCTCGCCCTGCTGCAGCAGGATGTTCTTGAACACCCGGGCGGAGACCTGCGGGTTGGGTCGCTTGTTGAAGAGGTGCGCGACCGGGTGCCCGGGGATGGCATCGCCCTCGGCGTTGCGTACGACCATGTCCACCGAGGCGCCGTTGTCGGCGATCGCCGCGACACACCGGTACGCCACCGCGCTGTTGGAGTAGCCGCGGGCCTCCGCGTCGAGGTCCAGGGTCAGCGTGGTGCCGGACGACACGACAAGCGGCCGGCGGTCCCGCAGGGTGTCGAGGGCTGCAGGCGCGACGGCGCGCCGTCCGAACAGGGCGTGACGGGCGTCAGCGATGCGTCCCACCAGCGTCAACTCCTTTCAGGCCGCGGCGGCGTAGTTGCCGGCGGCGGTGAGCATCAGGTGTGTGAGGGCCCAGACGAGGGCGTCGAGGCGGTCGGGGGAGTCGGCGAGGCCGGGTACCCAGGTGGTGAGCTGGTCGTCGAGCGGGAAGGAGCGGACGACCAGGTGCGCGGCGTGCTGCTCGAAGAGGGCCGCGACGGGCTCGGCGCGGGTGAGCTTGCCCCGGGATGCGGACACGGTGCGGTAGTTGACGCGCGGGTCGACCTGCCGTACGACGGTGCCGATCCACTCGCCGCCGTTGTTGACCTCCGCCACGATCGCGTCCGCCCGGTGCGCGTGGTAGGCCTCAACCGCCTTGCGCGCCGCATCGATCGGGCGCATCCGGCCGGACAAGTCGTCGATCACGTAGCCGTGCTGGCGCATCGTGCCGTTGAGGTCGGGGACGCGGGCGGCGCCGAGGCCGGCCACGATGATGCCCATCTCGTCCGCTTCCTCGGTGGAGGTGGCGGCCGGGTCGACGGCGACGACGATCCGGGACAGCGGCGGGGCGGCACCGACGCGGGTGGCGTCGAGCAGGCCGACCGACCACAGGGCGCCCTCGACGTCGGTGAGGATCTCGCCGTTCAGCTCCTGCCGCTCCAGACGGGTGCCGGCGTACTGCGCCAGCAACTTGGTGCGCATCATCTCGGGCAGGTGGTGGGCGTCGCGGGTGCGGCCTCGGGTGGTGATGACGTCGGTCCGGGCGAGCAGGTCGACCAGCTCAGGCCGCGGCTTGGGCGTCGTCGAGGCGATGTAGTGCGGGTTCGCCCCGATGCGCAGGCCCATGGCGGAGTGCGCGAGGGCCGGGCCAAGGTGGCGCATCGCGGCGGCCTCCTCCAGCCAGACGAGGCACCTGTTGCCGCCGGAGCGCAGGCGTTCGACGTCGTCCGGGCCGTGGGCGCCGAAGAGCTTGGCCTCGGCCCCGCTGGGCCACTTCGCGTAGGTGCCACCGACGGTGGTCCGCAGCATCACCCGCGCGTCGTGGGCCTTGAGCCCGCTGGGCCCGTTGACGGCCGATTCGACGGCGTCACCCTGCGTCGGCGCGATGATGCTCATACGGTGTCCGCCGGGCAGCCGGGGGTCGCAGGGCGGGCCGTTGACGTGCTGCACCATGTACCTGGCGCACCCGTCCGTCTTGCCCGTTCCTCGGCCGCCGAGCTGCAGCCACATGCCGTGCGTCTCGATCTCGCCGGGCGGGACCTGCCACGGGTACGGCGTCCACCGGTCCCACCGGGCCTGCCACAGGCGGGCCGACAGCTCGCGCTCCAGCACCTCCAGTTCTTCGGGGGTGTAGGTCTCCAGCTCGGCGAGCTGCTCGGGCGTCACTGGCCGGCCTCGGCGATCTGCTCGGCCAGCGCCCGGATTCGGGCGATGCGCTCGTCGGTCGGCTCGGTCTTGATCCGCACGGGGGCGTCGAGGCCCCAGAGCCGGGCATGCCGATCCATGGCCCGGATGACCACCTCGGCGGCGCGCGCGTCGCCCGCCGCCGCCTTGGGCAGCAGGCCTTCGAGGATGGTCTCCAAGACGGTGATCTGCTCGCCGATCAGGGCGTCCCGGTCGGGGGCGGTCTCGCGGGCGCGCTCGGCGAGGGCGTTCTGCACGTACCTCCACGCCGTCTTCGGGTCGACGTCGAGCTGTGCAGCGATGGCGCGGTAGGACATGCCGGTGCGGCGCATCTCGACGGCGTCGGACGCGGCGAACTTGGCCTGCGTGATGTCGGCTCGCTGGTGCGGCATGAAGAGACCTCCCTGCCCACGGAGGGTAGGGAGGTCTCGGGATCAGGCAGCCCGGCTACCGGGTCAGGCGGTGGGCGCCCACTCGGGCCGGTAGTCGGGGTGGTCGGCGTAGGGCAACGCGAGCAGCTGGAGAACGGCGAGCGCGCCGTCCTCGGTGAAGCTCTCCACATCTGCGAGGACCCGCCGCTTGGCGTCCACATCGGCCAGGACCCGCGCCGGGTCATGGCGGGCAATGTGGTCGCCGGGGCGGGCCCATGTCTTCCCGACCACGATTACGTCGTTCCGGCCCTGGGACCAGATCTCGTCTCCTCGACGTACCCAGCGGGCGCGCTGCTCGGCCGGGCGGGCCACCTCGTTGGTGCCGAGCGCGGTACGAGCGGCCTGCTCGTCTTCGTCGAGGCGGGCGATCAGGAACGCTCGCAGGTCGTCGCTGTTCATGCTGGCCATCCTCTCGTGCTCAGGCGGCACGAAGCTGCTTCTCGGGCGGGTAGGTCTCAAGCACCGGCTCCAGCCGCTCGACCTCGGCACGCAGGGTACCGCGGATCAGCCCATCGGAGAGGGTGCCGTACCCGGCCTGCTCCAGCGCGGTCCGCATGGTGGAGGTGCCCGGCCGGCGGCCGCCGTCGTACAGGCGGCGGATGGCCTCGCACCGCGGGTCGGCGTAGGTGACCGGCGGCAGGGCGGGCGGCGTGGTCGGGCGGGGCGGCAGGGCCGGGATGATGACGGGCGTCAACTCGGTCTCGGCGGGCGCCGACTGCCGGGCGAGGGGCGGCTGCGGCTCGACGGGCAGTCCGGCCAACGCCCGGTAGAGCTGGCGCATGAGCGCGCTGAACGCGAGCAGGGCAGCGGTCGGGGGGATCGCGGCGACGACCTGCGTGGTGGTGTCCACCCTGCTGCCGACGGAGACGACGTTGAGGATGATCGAGCCGGCCGAGCCGGTGGCGACCAGGATCATGGCGAGCCAGTCGAGGCGGCGCATCAGGGAGGCGCGCAGGACGAGCAGCTCCCCGGAGATCACGAAGCCGTCGAGGGTGGCGGGCCATGCCCACGCGCGGGCGCCGGTCAGGTGGTGGTCGAGCGCGAGGTCGTGGAGGGCTTCGTAGCTCAACCAGAAGGCGCCGCCGGTCAGCGCGATGGTGACGAGGGCGGCGCCGATGGTGAGGCCGAGGACGGCCCGGTGCCGGTCGACGGCGCGGGTAGGCTGGGTGATGGCCATGGGAGTGCATGCTCCTGCGGTCAAGGGCCCGCCCGGCGTTGCAGTCGCCGAGGTGGGCCCGTTCTGTTGTTGCTGGTCAGTCTACCGGTGACGGGCATCAACACGCCTACCGGGTACGGGTGTTCACGCTGCGAGCGCGGCCCGACCGCGGTGCTCGCGAAGGCTGGCAGCCTGGGCCGCACGGCACGGGCCGCAGGACGGTATGTCGAGGAGCAGGTGCAGCCGGTAGCCGGTCCTGGTCGGGCCGCCGGGGCGTCGGTGCTGGGCGGTAAGGGCAGCGAGGCGCTCGTCACGAAGGCGGCCGGCGTATGCCTGGTCGCAGACCGGGCACTGTTCCTGCTGGCCGATGTGGCGACGGCGGGCCTGCTCGGTGCCGCAGGGCAGGGCCGGGTTGACAGGGATGCGGCGGAGGTCGGGGAGTTCCTCGCGGGGGGTACCGCGGTCCTGGTCGGTGCGGCCGGCCCAGGTGCCCCACTCGGCGTGGTCGACGGCCCAGGTGTCGCAGGCCTGCCGGACGGGGCAGCGGGCACACAGGGCGGCGGCCTCGGGCTGGGTGTCGGGGGTGTCGTACAGCTCGGGCTGGCCGGCGCAGGGGAGGAGGCCGGCCTCGGTGCGGGGGATGAACGTGGGCAGGTGCATGGGGGCGGCCTCCTCGGGGTGACGGGTGTCAGCGGTTGCGGGTCTTGCGCTGCTGGCGCTTGAGGGCCCGGCGCGCGGCCCGGTTGGAACGGGGGTCGGGGGCGTCGTCGGGGACGACGATCTCGGCCCGAGCGAGGGCGGTCTCCCAGGTGCGACCGGGGCGGGGCGTGTGCTCGGTCACTGGCGCTCCAGGGTGGTGACGAGGACGGCGAACTGGTCGTCGGTGGCGGCCTGCTCGGTCTCCTCGGCCTGCTGCCGGGAGTCGAGGTGGCCAAGGAGGGCCGATCCGAGGCCGGCGCCGAGGAGGCCACCGGCCAGGACCAGCCACGGGGACACGGTCACGCGGCGTCGTCGTGGTCGTGGAGGGACTCGATCGCATCAGTGATGGCCAGGCGAACGGCGTCGAGGGCGTCGTTGTAGCCCTCGTTGGCGGCGGCCTCCCCCGGGTCGCTGGAGGTGGTCGGCGCGCCCTCAATGGCGGCGACGGCCTTGAGGGCGGCGATCAGCTCGTCAACCGGAACCAACTCGATGGTCGTGGCGCCGTCATGGCCGTGGATGTCCTTGACGTGGCCGAGGTGGTCCCAGACGACGGTGGAGCCGCGGTCGCCGCGCCAACGAACGACGGCCCGGGACTTGCCAGCGGCGGGGAAAAGCACGCCATCAGCGACGATGCCAGTGCCGGAGACGCCGGTGACGTCGGTGTGGCGGCGGAGGATGAACGGCTGGGCGCCGGTTACGAGCTTGTCGAGATAGGCGGTGATGTGGGTGGGGTCGATCACGGCTGGTCTCCGTTCGGGTTGGACTGGTTGTGGATCTGGATCTGAATGGCCTGGTCGAGGGTGCGGGCGCCGAGCGCGCGGACCGCACGGAGGACGGCGTTGCGAACGTCCCGCTCGGTGGTGCCGGCGGGCAGGGCTCGGGCGATCTCGTGGTCGCGGTAGCCCTGGGCGCGGTAGCGGAGGACGTCGGCCTCGAAGATGGTGAGGGTCCTGGTCACTGCTGGCCGCCGTGGTCGGCGGCGGTGGTGGCGCGGTCGCGCAGGAGGCGTGCAGCAGCGGCGAGCAGGTCGGTGGGGTGCTGGTCGGTCACGGGTTCTCCTTTGGGGTGGGGCCGCCCGCAGCGTGCGGGCGGCTGACGGGCGTCAACGGGGTGTCAGCTGCCGTCGGGGTCGACGAGCTGCAGGCCGAGGGCCTCGCGGTGTTCGGGGTCGAGGAAGAGGGCGACGGGCGTCCCGTCGTCGGTGCGGCAGCAGACGATGGTCGGCTCGGCCGGGTCGGTGGGGTGAATGACCATGCGGTCCCAGTTGGCGACGATCGGGTCCTCGATGGGGTCGCCGCTGGGCGTGGTACGGGCGTCCTGCACGGCCGTGACGATCTGGGCCCTGGTGGCCGCAATGTGCCGGCCCGCGTTGGCGGTGGGCAGGGCCAGGACGCGGGCGGCGGCGTTGCGCAGGGTCTCACCGCGGTGGCGGTCGAGGACGTCGCGGGCGTCGGTCTGACTGAACTGCGCGATCACCTCGGCCCGGTGGTCGGTGATCAGGCCGTCCAGGCGGGCGCGGGCGTCGGCGTACTCAGGGGCGGTCGGGTCTTCGCCGTGCAGCAGTTCGGCAAGGAGGAGGTCACGGGCGGGCTGAGTGGTCATCGGGTCTCCGTGGTGGGTGTGTGTGGCGGCCCTAGAAGGGCCTGTGGGCGTCGGTGCGGCACTCGGGGTGCCTGGGGTCGTGCGCGGCCTGTCTCGGTCCGGTCCTGGCCGCGCACGGGGCCTCACAGTTCGTCGAGGATGATGCGGCCAATCTCGGTGACGAAGCCGGCGCGGGCGGCCTCGGGCACCTCGGGGCCGAAAGCGAAGTGGGCCCGGAGGAAGGGCCGGTCGTCGCCGTCGAGGGTGAGGGCGCCGTCGTAGGGCTCCAGTCCGGCGCCGGCCATGTCGGCGGCCCAGCCGGAGAGGACGGGGAGTTCGGGTTCCGCGGTGGCCTCGGCGGTGAGCTGCTTCACGTCCTCGGCGAGGAGCCGGGCCGCCCGCTGGTTGGACTCGGCGACGGCGCGTTCGGTGGCGAGCTCGGTCTCCAGCTGCCGGACCCGGGCGAGCAGGGCCGTGACGTCCTGGTGCGCGTTGAGGACGAAGTCGCGGTCGGCGTCGGCCTGGTCGCCGTCTCCGAAGTCGAGGCGGCCGATGGGGATGTCGGCGGCGCCGAGGACTCCGTGCTCGCCGAGTCCGGCGTATGCCTCGTAGCGCCAGTTTCCGCCGGTGGCCGCCGCGTGGCGGGCCTGGATGGCGTCGAGGTCGAGGGGGGCGGGCTGGGGCTGGTTCATCAGGTGGGGTCCTCGGTGTTGGGGCAGTTGGTGGTGTCGCAGAGGAGGTGGGTGTCGTAGCCGGCGGTGGCTCGGTAGGCGGGGAGGGGTTGTTCGCAGTTGGTGCAGAGAGGCTGTTCCTCCCCCGGTGCGCTCCCCCCTCCCCCCTCCTTAGGGGGGAGGCGGGGGGAGGGAGGTGTAGCAGGCACGTCCCCCGATGTCCCCGGGACCTCCCCGGGGGATGTTTGACCTGGGGTTTTGTCCTGAACTCCCCGCGCGTCGGGGGGAGTTTCTGTTACTGACGGGTAGGGGAGGTGTGGGGGGAGGTCCCCGGAGGGCCTCGCCTTCCGCACCCGGACCGCCTCCTCCACCTTGGCCTTGGCCGTCCGGATGCCGTTATCACGGCACCACGTCAGCACCCGGGGGCTGCCCCACGTCGGGTCGACGCTGGCCTTGTCGAGCTGGGCGACCAGCCACTCGGTGGTGCCCTCGATCAGGGTGGCGCGGTCGGCGAAGGTCATCAGCTCGTGCCGGGTCGCGCCGAACACCCAGTCCCCACCGACCTGCTTCGAGTGCCGCAGGACGGTGAACTCGCTCGGGCCTATGCCGTTCCGGGAGTGGGTTCGCTTGAGGGAGAGGATCCCGCCGCCTTGGGCCTTGAGTTCCCACACCTGGTCGACGTCCTGCGTCTTGGCGGACGAGCCGCGGGCGCCGCGTTCGCCGTCCTTGCCCATGTGGTCGAGCCGGATGCTGGCGATGCCGGCGGCCTTGAGGGGCATGAGGGTGTGGCGGTAGAGGTTGAGCCACGTGTCGGCGTCGTTCTCGGCGCCGGTGATGAAACGGCTGATGGTGTCGATGAACACGACCTGCGCTTGGGTGGCGGTGGCGATGGCGAAGAGGTCTTGGCCGCCGCCGGGGGTGTCGAGGGGCCGTACGGGCGGGAACGACAGGTAGGTGATGGAGCCCATGTCGGCCGGGCCGGCGCCGAACGAGCGTAGGCGCTGCTGCAGTTCCGGGTGGCCGTTCTCCGCGTCGATGTAGGTGACGCGGACCGGGGCCTGCGCGCGGTCGCCAAGGAACGGCCGGCCGGTGGCCATACGCCACGCCCACTCCTGCGCGAACAGCGACTTGCCGGCCTTACCCTCGCCGACCAGCGCGGCCTGCTGGCCGGGGGCGAGGAGTTGGCCGGGTAGGAGCTGGATGTTGCCGTAGTTGGTGCCGAACAGGACGTCGAAGTCGAGGGCGGACGCGAGGAGGTGGGCGGGCCCGCCGCCGTCGGCCTCGGACGCGCGGGTCTGCTCGGTGGTCAGGTGCTCGGTGAGGAGGGCTTTGATGTCGCTGGGGCTGACCCGCTTGGCGATGGCCGTCCGAACCTGGACCATGAGGGCGTCGGCACGGCGAAGTGCGGCCTGCTCGGCCACGATGCCCGCGTAGTAGTCGACGCCACCGGCCACGATGGTGTTGGCGATGCCGAACAGCAGGTTGGCGTTGCCGCCGATGCGGTGGCCTTGGCCGAGCTTGGTGATCTCGTTGTGCAGGGCGACCGGGTCGGTGGGCCCGTCGGTTCGGGCCTGTTGCTGGAGGGTAGTCCAGATCAGCTCATGGACGGGGCGGGCGAAGTCCGAGCCGCGCAGGAAGCTGGCACGGGTGATGTTGGCCGGGTCGTACATGCACGCGGCGAGCACGGCCGTCTCGGCTGCCTGGTCCTCGGGGACGGGGCGGTCGATGTAGTCGCCGTCGTCCTCCGGTGGGGCCGGGAAGGGGTGGACGTTGCTCACGGTGCGGTGCTCCTAGAAGAGGGTCGGCTGCTCGGCCGGCGGGGGCGGGTTGCAGCCGTAGGGGCCGGGGCGGTGCGGGTGGTGCGCGCGCGGCGGCTGGTGGCCGAGGAGGATCGGCAGGGCCTGCGCGGCGTCGAGCTGGCCGCCGTCGGCGAGGTGGACCGCGAGGGGATGCGGCTCGGGGTCCAGCTCGCGGCCGTCGGGGGTGCGGAGGATGGTGGCCCCGCACCGCGGGCAGGTGGTGCGCGCCGCGGTGCGGGGCCCGCTCATCACGCCGCGTCGGTGTGGAGTCCGATGCCGTTGCGCAGGATGTTGTCGGCCCGGTAGCTGTCGACCTCGTCGAGGGTGCCCCGCGAGGTGCGGTGCCGGTACATGTCCTGCTGGGCCACGCGGAGCCGTTCGTCGGTGAACTCGTCGGCGGCGACCTCGACGGCCACGACGCGGACCTTGACGGCGCGGTCCTTGTCCTCCTCGGGGCCGGGCTCGGTGCGCTCGACGTGGGCCAGCTCGATGACGGCCATCCACCGGCCGCTGCGCTGCTGGAACATGGTGTCGGCGTGGGGTTCCAGGGCGGCGGCGACGTCGGCGAGGATCTTGCTGTCGAACTTGATCTCGGTCATGTGGTGCGCTCCTTCGAGAGGGCCGGGCAGACGGCCCGGTGGGTGATGGGCAGGTCGCGGGCGCCGTACCGGATGGCGTCGCGGCCGGTGAGCCGCTGGTGGTGCCAGCAGCGGGTGCAGAGGTAGTCCGCGGTCGGCGGCCGGAGGTTGGGGCGGATGGTGAGCCCGCCGACCCAGCCGGTGGCCGTCACGCCGCGGCCTTGGTGCTGCCGGTCGTGGCGAGGCGCCGGTCGGCCGCCGAGTTCGCGTGCCGGCACGGGTCACACGCGGTTTCGCCGCGGCGCCGGTGCCGCTGGTAACCGGGCCGGGTTCCGCGTCGGGGGGACTCGCGCTTACGTGCGACGTTGGCGAAGGATTCCGCGGTCTGGCACGGCCTGCACGGCGCTTCTCCGGCACGACGGTGGCGCTTCGCCCCGGCCTCGGTACCGCACTCGGGGTAGTGGACCACGTAGACGGTGGGGCCCGGCGTGAAGCCCGCAGCCTCGCGCTCGTCATCGTCCTCGCCGCCCCACACGCCGATCTCGCGGAGCTGCCGGCCGAGGTTGCGGCACGCGGAGATGACCGGGCAGACGAAGCACAGGGATTTGGCCGCGCTGATCCGGGCCATCGCGTGGTTGGCGGGTTCGCGGCCCTCGGGGACGTGGAACAGCTCGGGCGCGGCCTTGCAGGGGAAGGCGGTGTCGATCTCGGTGGCGATCACGCGTCGCTCCTCTCGGGCCAGTCGACGCCGGCCAGCGCGCGGGTGTGGGTAGGGGGCAGGGCGGCGCCGGGGTGGCCGAGGTGGGCGAGGCCCATCTCCGCGAGGACCGACGCGTCGGCCTGGTCGTAGCGGCCCGGGCCGGTGCACTCCACGCCGTAGCGGCGCTGCACCTCGTCGCGGACGCGGCCCTTGACCTGCGCCGGGGTCTCTCCGGTCCACCGGGCCCGGCCGGTCGCGAAGATGGTCCTGTTGTCGGGCGGCACGACGGCGTACGGGATCTGGCGGCGCCACAGGTCGTGGCGGACCATCCAGCGGATCGCGGCGAGCTCGTCGTGCCCGCGCTGCAGGGCTCGGGAGTAGGCGGCGCCCTCGATGACGACCAGCTCGGCGTGCCGGTAGAACGACTGCATCTCGGTGAGCTGGTGGGCGAGGCGCTCGTGGCCGGTGAGCCTGCCGGAGTGGATGGCCTCGGCCCAGCCGCGGCCGGCTACGCCGGTGCACGAGAGGGACACGTCCAGCCCGATGACGAGCGGGACCGGGCCGGGGGCCCCCGCCCCGGCCGGAGCCGGGACGGAGACACTGGCGGGCAGCGGGAGAGCGAGCTGAGCGGCCATCAGGCACCGGCCCGGGGGCGGGGGACGAGCGGCCACGCGGGCTCGACCACGGCGGCCGGGTCCTTGCGGCGCAGGTACTCCTGCAGGCCGATGGCCTGCTCCCGCGCCCAGTGCGCCTGCATGTCGTGCAGCTCCGGCAGGTCGATCTCCTGCACGGCCGGGTACCGGGTCGCGATGCGGTAGACGATCCGGGCCGCGGCGAGGGCGTCGGCGCCGGCGTCGTGTGCGTCGTCGCCGAGCTGGACGTCGTAGTGCCGGGCGAGGTCAACCAACTTGCGGCCGCCACGCCGGAACCGGTCGGCCCGCTTGTCCATGACGAGCGGGTCCAGGACGAGCGGCTCGGCCCCGGCCTGCTCGGCCAGCGACGGCAGTCCGTGACGCTGCAACTCGCGGTCGAGCAGGGTGAGGTCGTACCGGGCGTTCATGACGACCAGCGGCACCCGGGCGGTGATCTGGTCGGCCAGCAGCGCGGCCACCTCGGAGATGACCATCGGTGCGGGCCGTCCCTCGGCGCGGGCGCGCTCGGTGGTGACGCCGTGTACCGCGCTGGCGGCCTCCGGGATGTCGATCCCGGGGTCGGCCAGCCACGTGTGCGGCACGGTGGGCTGGCCGCCGCCGACCAACAGCAGAGCTGCGGTGACGAGGCGGTCCTTCTCGACGTCCACGCCGGTCGTCTCGGTGTCGAAGGCCGCGAAGCGGCCGGTGTGCCAGCTCACTGGGCACCGCCCGTCCGCTCGCTGTACATCCGCCGGCCGAGCGCGTCGAGGGTCTCCTCGTCACCGACCTCGTTAACGACCCGCGCGTTCAGCATCCGCAGGCTGCCCAGCTCGTAGCCGATCTGCTTCAGCCGCCCGGGCGAGGTGTTCGGGTCGACGATCTCGTCTCGGTAGTCGTTTGCCGATCGGGCCGGGGCCTGCGCGCGCTCGAAGTGCTCGGCGTCGGCGTCGCGGTCCTCGGTCGGCACGAGCCCGTTGTTGATGAGCAGGGTCCGCAGGGCGATCGACTGGGCCTTCGGCGTGGACCGGCCGCCGGAGTCGGACGCCTCGCCGGCGGCCTGCGACTCGAAGAAGGAGCCGTCGGGGCCATAAATCCGGAACGTCACCAGGGCGGTGCACTCGCGCATCCGGCCGCCGCTGCTGGTCGAGATGTCGCGGTACTCGGTCTCGACACGGTGCTGCACGACGAGGACGCCGTGTTTGCGGCACGCGGGACCGAACGAGTTCAGCGCGCGCTCGACGCCGCGGAACTTGAAACGGCCGGCCCGGCCGCCGTCGAAGTTGTCGTCCTTGCCGATCGAGCGGACTTCGCCCATGACGCGGGACCAGGCGGTGACGGCGGATACCTGCTCGGCGTCCCGGGTGAGGTCGCCGAGGTCGGGCTCGGTGAAGTCGAGGGCCTCGCGGTGCTCGACCGCGGGCACGTCGTTGGTGCGGCCGGCCAGTGCGGCGGCGTTCTCAGCCAGACCCATGCGGTCAGGCCTCCTTGCTGGACTTGAGACGGAATCGGGGGTCGATGTCGAGGCGCTCACCGCGCGTCGTACGGACGCAGTCCGCGTACGCCTCGGGCCAGCGCTCGGCGAGGCGCTCCAGGTCGCAGGTGGAGCGCTCGGTGGGCTCCAGCGAGTACGCCCGCTGGTCGCCGAGGACGGCGGTCTGCGCCGGGCCGAGGTGGCGGAGCATCTCCGCCTGCGCGGCCTGCTTGCGCTTCTTTGCGGCGGCCTCGGCGAGGCGGTTCTGCTCGTAGTCGATGAGCGCGTCGTGCGCGCCGTCGACCCGGTCGAGGTGCACGACACCATCCCGCTCGGGGTGCTGGCGCCGGTACATCTCGACGAGCCGCTCGGGGTTGCCGGTGTGCGGCGGCCGGGTCTGGGCGAGGACGTGGTCCTCCCAGAAGCGCCGGACGGCGGTGATGATGTCGGCCGTCACCCGGGCGTACTGGTCGGCGCGGACGACGCCCTGCCGGTAGTCGTTGCCGCCGATCAGTACCGCGTAGTGCATGTGCTGGTAGCCGGTGACGGCCATCTGCCACAGCACCTGGGCGAGGACGTCGTCCGGGGCGCCGGCGTGCCACCGGGCGGTCTTGAACGCGCTGCGGGTCTTGACCTCCAGCGCGCAGGCCTCGCGGCTGGTCTCGGGCAACGGGCACTCGGCGACTCGCCGGTCGAGGGTGGCGCGCATCCACGGCTCGTCCTGGTGCGCGACCAGGCCGACCCGGCGGACCACGGAGCGGTTGCGCTTGGCCCACTCGCGGGCAACGGGCTCCTCGAAGACCGTGCCCCAGTAGGCAGCTTGGCCGGCGTCGTCGACCAGCTCGCCGAGCTTGTCGAGGTAGACGCGGAGCGGGGTGGAGTGGTCGCCGTCGCTGACGCCGAGGATCCCGGCGACGTCGCTGCTGCCGATGCCGTCGCGGCGGGCGGACAGCCACAGGTCGCGGTTGGCGTCGGCGGGGAGGAGCAGTCGGGCGGTCGGGGTGATGCGCCGCCCGGCGGCCGGGGCCGAAGCCCCGGCCGGCACGGTGGTGGTCACGCAGTGCCCTCCTTCAGAAGTGCGGCCTGCTCGGCCGTCGGGAACGAGTGCCGACACCGCTTGCACCGGCGCCGGTCGTTCACGGCCCCGAACTCGTCGAAGTCGTGCGGGCGCCCGTCCACACACAGGTGGGTGTCGGGGTCGTAGCCGAGCGCGTCGTCGAGCTGCCGGCGCAGGCTCCGGATGGTGGCGTCCCGCTGGTCCAGTACGGCCCGGAGCCTGGCGTTCTCCTCGTGCTGCCCGCGGTGCGCGGCCCGGACTGCGAAGGCGGCCCCGGTGTTCTGGGCCTCGGCCGCGACGGCCCGGGCGGCGAGGCGCCCGTTCGCGCGGCCCTGCTCCAGCAGGTCAGCCTCCAACTGGCGGGCCCGGTCGCGGAGTCGGGTCATCGCGGCGGCCGTCTCGGCCAGCGCGCGGCGAGAGATCCACGGCATCACGCCACCCCCGCCCGAGCCGCACGCCACTCGCCCTGAGCCTCGTCGCAGCACAGCGGCTCACCGACGACGTAGTCCTCGTCCGGCCACCGCTCGGCGCTCTCGGTCGTCCACTCGTCCCAGCCGAGCCCGCAGTGCGAGCACGTCTCGGTGGCGTCGAACTCCACGGTGGCCGTGACACCCGGGTGCTGGGCCCGCAACGCCTGGATGATCTCTTCGCACCGGCGCCGGTAGTCGCCTTCGATGTCGCTGCTGGCGAGGCGGTCGGACATCGACACCCACCCGAAGTCGCCGAGACGCTGGGGCGGGATCACCGCGTCCTTGACACGCACCTGGAGTCGGGGCCCGATCGGCAGGGACAGGTCGATGGTGCCGGTGACGACGACCCGCCACTCGTCACGCGTGATGAGCTTGGCCATCAGGAGGCCCTCCTCTGCTGCTGGGAGAGCGCCGGACCGACCATCGACAGCAGCACCTCGGCCAACCGCCGGGCATCCGCCGCCGCGTACCGCGCGTCCGTACCGCCGAGCCGCATCAGCAGCTGCTCGACCATGGAGTCCTGCTCCGGCCCGGACGCCTCAGCGATCACCGCCAGCTCGGCCGTGACGCCCTCCGGGTCCTCGGCCACCTCGGTGGCGAGGGCACGGACCAGCGCCGAGACGAGCGGGTGAGCGTCGATCGCGACACCGAGCGCCGTCGGCCGAACCCACAGCGGGTACGCGCCGGTGATCCGCTCGGCCGGCCGCCGGAGCATCCCCGCGGCGTCGAGCGCGGCGGCGATCTCCTCCGGCGTACCGGCGGTGTTGGTGATCAGGATCGCCGCGCGTCGGGTGATCGGGTTCGTGACGTCGGACATCACACACCGCCCCTGGGACGAGCGAGTTCCACCCGGCCGCCCATCTGGCGGGCCCAGGACCGGGCCTCCGCGGGGCGGTCGAACATCTTCGAGTGCTGCCCGTCCTTGTCGCGCCACCGAGCGCGCCACTTGCCGGACGGCGTCGCCTGCGGCTTGGCCTGCGCCCGCAGGCGCTCGACCTCGTCCTCCGAGGTCCGCAGCGTGGCGTCCAGCTCCTCGATCTCGTCGAGGAGTTCGTTGATGATCCGGCCCTCGGTCGACTCGGTGCCCGCGTACGAGGAGCGGATCCTGTCGAGGTACTTGATGCTCAGCGGCTCGGTCATGCCGCCACCGCCAACGCGGGCTCGTACGCCGCCGCCAGCGACCGGAACGACAGGTGCACCGGCACGTCCCGCCACACCGTGCGCATCGACTCGCCGACCACCGGCACACCCCGCAGGCTGTACGGGGTCGTCAGCACGTAGTCGATGCCGAGCGCGGCCCGGTACGCGGCGGACGCGGCACGGGAGTCGTCCACCCACAGGTGGCCGTTCAGCTCGCCGTCGAGCCGGATGTCCCAGTACAGGGCGGGCAGGTGGGGGTTCTCGGAGAGCAGCTGCGTGAGGGCGATCGCGGGGCTGAGCTGGGCGGGGTGCGTGGTGCGCGGGGTAGGCTTCATGTTGGCCTACCTCCTTCCTTCATCGACGAGTTGATCGGTGGGCCGGGGCCGTCCCTGGGGTCGCATCCGGGGCGGCCCGACCCATGTCTGAGGGGTCAGGCGGAGCGCTGCGAGAGCGCGTGCTCGGACTGGCGGCGGCGCTGCTCGCGGCCGGCCGGGGCCTGCTCGGCCATCCAGGCCCGGACCTCGGCGAGGTTGAACCGGCGGTGGCCGTTCGGCAGGTACTCGACCGGGCAGCCGTTGCGGACCCACTGGTTGACGGTCCAGTCGCTGACGCCGTAGTGCTCCTGGACGTCCCGCTGCTTGAGCAGCGGGGCCGGCAGCGCGGTGATGCTCATCCGGCTATTGACCTTTCCTTTGTGGATGTGGAAGCTCCAGGCATGTCGAAGAGATGCTGGAGCGGCTGGTCGAGGGCGGTGGCAATGAGCCATGCCGTCCGCAGTCGGACCACGTCGCGGGTGAACGACCCCCGCGAGACGAGGGCGCCGATGATGGAGCGGCTGACGCCTCGGCCGTCCGGGTCCACGGCCCTGGTAGCCGCGGCGAGCTGGGGGATGGACATCCCCGCGGCGGCCATGGCCTCGCGGAGTGGCCGGCCGCCGCTCTTGCGGTTCAGGCGGGACATGGGGACCTCTCTTCCGTGTCGGTGGCTGGTCGCTGCCGACATCCACATTTCTACGGTGGAAGTGGAAGGTCGTCAAGGGGATCGGAGAGGCCTGGAGAGGTTGGGTGTGTCGCGAGTAATCGAACGTCCGTTTGGGTACGGTCGTGATTGCGCCACCCTTCCACGACACGCTTGTAAATGTGGAAGGGCCTGCGGCATGCTTGCGTCATGAACACGGTTGACGAGGGCGGCGAGACGCTCGCGCAGCTGATCCGGCGAGTCCAGGACGAGCACCCGGACCTCACTCAGACCGAGATCGCGCGACGTGCTGGCGTATCCGTCTCCGCCGTGAATGCGTGGGCCAACGGAGTCCGGATCCCAAGCCGCAAGTCCTGCGACAAGCTCGCGGATGCCCTCGGTGAACCCCGCGAGCACGTCTTTGCGGCGGCCAACCGGCGCACCCCGGGCCCGCTGTCCCCGGATGCGGAGGAACGCATCCTGGAGCTGTACCGGCGTCTCAGTGCCGAGGAGCAGCGCATCGTCGAGCGGCAGCTGATGGCACTCGCTGCCGACGACCCGCAGGCGTAACCCGGGCATATGCCACAGGGGCGCGTCACCCAGTGCCGCCCGCCCTCATACTGCTCGCGCAACCCCCACGCCACACGCTATGTTCTGGTGCTCAGCGCCACTGACCCGTCCTCCCCCAGCGGCCGCAGGCAAGTTCACCCATGCCCTCAGGGGGAGCGCGCGCATGTGCATCACCGTCCGCAGAAGCACGGCCCCAGTGGTCACCCTCATGCCCTGGGATCCGGACACCCTCACCATCACGATCCCCGCCGGCCTCGCCGCCGGAGCAGCAATCACCGCTATCCGGGCCGTCCTCGTCGCCCTCGCCATTCCTCAGCCGCCGGGCGGCGCCGTCTGCTGCTGCGGCCAGCCTGTACGGCTGCCGCTCATCCCCGCCCAGCGTGCGACTGAGGGGGCCCGAGTTGCCTCGTAGGGCGCAGAACAACCCGCGACAGATCCGGAACAAGGCCTGCGGCTGCAAGCTGTGCCTGGAGGAGTACCCGGGCAATCGCAAGGCGAGACGCGACTGCATCGGCTCGTGGCAGGCCCGGTACCGCGGGCCGGACGGCCGGCAGAAGGCGAAGAACTTCGAGAAGGAGAAGGAGGCCCTCGCCTTCCTCGACAAGACCCGGACGGACGTCCGGCAGGGTACCTACCTGGACCCGAAGCGCGGCGAGATCACCGTCACGGAGTGGCACGCCAAGTGGTGGGAGACCCAGAAGAAGAAGGGCCGTCCGACCACCAGGGCGCGCAAGGTAGGCGTCTGGACGACCCACATCAAGCCGCAGTGGGGCGACTGGAAGATCAACGGGGTCGGCTTCATCGAGTTCGACGCGTGGCTGCAGAACGACGTCAAGGGCTTCCACACCCGCAAGAAGGTGCTGGAGTTCATGCGCCGCATGATGCAGGCCGCGATCCTCGACAAGCGCATCACCAGCAACTGCACGTTCGGTGTCGAGCTGGAGGCCCCGCCGGCCAAGCACCCCGACGACCTCGCACCGCCCACAGACGAGCAGTGCGCGAAGATCCTCGCGCACATCCCCGCCTACTATCACCCGCTCCTCACCATCGCCGACGAGACCGGTATGCGTTGGGGCGAGTACACCGGGCTGAGGCTGTGCCACGTGGACCGGGACGCCGCGACGGCCCGCGTGGTCGAGGTGATCTCTGAGGACGAGGACGGCAAGCTGTTCAGGCAGGAAGCTCCCAAGACGAACGCCGGCTTCCGGACGGTCCCGTTGACACCTGCGGCGCTGGCTGCCGTTGAGGCGATGGTCGCGCGCTGGTCGCCGTCGGAAGCCAGGACCGGGCCTCAATCCGGAATGCACGCCGAGGAACTGGTCTTCGTAGGTCCGCGCCGCGGCGTACTCAGCCGGCACAACTTCCGGCGGGTGTGGATCAAGGCCATCCAGGAGGCCGGGGTAGCCCGGAAGGTGCTGAACACCGAGACCGGGCGCATGGAGTGGTGGCCGCGCCCCCACGACTACCGGCACCGCTTCGCGAGCCGGCTCAAGGATGCCGGGGTGCCGGAGAAGGACGTGCAGGCCATCATGGGGCACGACCGCGGGTCCTCGGTCACCTGGCTGTACCAGCACGCCGGTCCGGAGGTTGTGGAGTCGGTGCGCGATGCGCTCGTCCGGCGCGGGAAGCCGCAGCTCCGGGCCGTGTCCTGAGTCCACATCCAATCCACATCCCCCACTCTCTGAGCCTCTCTGAGACTCTCCGGGAGTGGGGGATGACGGCGGGGCAAGGCGTCTACCTGGGCCCTCTGGACCTCTCTGAGACTCTCTCAACCAGCCACCCCGTGACCGCTGTTCTTGTAAAGCGGGGGTCGTCGGTTCGAACCCGACAGGGGGCTCAGGTGTACGAGGGAAGGGCCGGTCCGACGGGGTGTCGGGCCGGCCCTTTCGCGTGGGCGGGGTCAGTCCGGGGGGAGGGCGAGGGTGGCGACGGCGCCGCCGTCGGGGTGGTTGGTGAAGGTCAGGGCGGCGCCGATGACGCGGGCGTGGCCGGTGGCGATGGTGAGGCCGAGGCCGTGCCCGCGGCCGCGTTCGGGGGCGTTGGTGCGGAAGCGCTGCGGGCCGTGCCGGAGGAGGTCCTCGGGGTAGCCGGGGCCGTGGTCGCGGACGGTGATCCGCAGGCCGTCGACGTGCAGGTGGACCGGGCCGGCGCCGTGGCGGTGGGCGTTGAGGATCAGGTTCCCGAGGATGCGGTCCAGCCGGCGCAGGTCGGTGCGGACCTGCCGGTCGGCGGTGATGTCGACGGTGACGTCCAGGCCGGTGAGGGAGACGGTGCGGCGCGCCGCGCGCTCCAGGGGGACGGCCGAGAGGTCGGGGGACTCGGCGTCGGCGTCCAGGCGGGAGACCTCCAGCAGGTCCTCGACCAGGCCGCGCAGTGCCTGGACCCGGTTCTGCACGAGCTGGGTGGGGCGTCCGGGCGGCAGCAGCTCGGCGGCGGTGACCAGCCCGGTGAGCGGGGTGCGCAGCTCGTGGGCGACGTCCGCGGTGAAGCGCTGCTCGTCCTCCAGGCGCCGGTGCAGGGTGCGGGACATCAGGTCGACGGCGGCGGCGAGGTCGGCGACCTCGTCCTTGCCGTCGACGAGTTCGCCGATCCGGGTGTCCGTCCCGCCGGCCGCGATGCCCCGGGCGGCGGTGGCCGCGGTGCGCAGCCTGCGGCTGATCCGGTCGGCGACGAGCACGCCGGCCAGCACGGTGGTGAAGACCGCGGCGACGACGGTGAGCAGGATGATCCGGTCCAGGTCGGCGATGGCCTGCCGGTCCTGGGTGAAGTCCACCCGGACGGACAGCACCCCGTTCTGCACCGGGCCGGCCGCCCACATGGACTCGCCGGTGCCGTCGGCGGCGAGCAGCGAGCCGTGCCGGCCGCCGTCGGCGAGGGCGCGCAGCCGGTCGGGCAGGGCCGGGTCGTTCACGGCGGCGCCGTGGCCGGCCACCTCGCCGTCGCGCCCGTAGCCGGCCAGGGCCGAGTCGAGGGCGGCGAGTGCGGAGGAGCGGGCCTGGTCCACGTGCTGACGGATCATCGCCTGGTGGACCAGCAGGCCGACGGCCACCGCGACCAGGACGGCGATGGCGGCGACGGCGGTGGCGATCTGGCGGCGCAGGGTCATGCCGGGCGCCGCAGCTTGTAGCCGAACCCGCGGACGGTCTCGATCCGGCCGGAGCCGATCTTGGCGCGCAGCCGCTGCACGTGGACGTCCACGACCCGGGTGTCGGCGCCCCATTCGTAGTCCCAGACGCGTTCGAGCAGGGTGGAGCGCTCCAGCACGATCCCGGGCGCGGCGGTGAACTCCAGCAGCAGCCGCAGTTCGGTGGGCGTGAGCGGGACGAGGCGGCCGTCCACCCGGACCTCCATGCTGTCGGTGTCCACCTGGAGGCCGTCGAAGCTGCGGACGGACGGGGTGGGGGCGGGGGCGGTCGGCGGGACCGCCGGCTGCGGGACCCCGGGAACTCCGGGAACCCCGGGGGTGCCGGGGAGCGGCGGGGCGTCGGCCGCCGGGGCGTCCGGGGGCGGTGGGGCGTCGGTCGCCGGGACGACCCGGACGCGGCGCAGCACCGTACGGATCCGGGCGACCAGGACGGCGCTCTCGAAGGGCTTGACCACGTAGTCGTCCGCCCCTGCCTCCAGGCCGGAGACCACGTCCACCGGGTCGGTCCGGGCGGACATCATCAGGATCGGCAGCTGGCTCTCCTCCCGGATCCGGCGGCAGAGGCCGACCCCGTCGAGCAGCGGCAGCATGACGTCCAGCAGGAGCAGGTCGGGCCGGACGGCGTGGAACGCCTCCAGCCCCTCCAGGCCGTCGGCCGCCGTGGTGACCGGGAAGCCGTAGCGTTCCAGGGCCATCCGGGTGGCCTCGCGGATCACCTCGTCGTCCTCGACCAGGAGGATGTGCGGGTGGGCGGGGGTGGTGGCGGGGGTCATCGCTTGGCTTCCGGGAGCACGGCGGGGGCGGAGGGCCCCGAGGGGGTGGAGGGCGCGGCGGGCCCGGAGGACGGCCGGACGGGGCGCGGGGACGGGACGACGGCCTCGGGGGCCGCCTGCCTCGGCGCGAACGGGGTGGGGCGTGCCACCGCCGGGCCGGACTCGGGGGCGGCGGTGTCCGCGCCGGTGCGCGGGAGCAGGCCGACGCCCTCGTCCTTGCGCTCCTTCAGGACGAGCCTGTTGTCGTTCCACTGGTAGAGGCTGGTGGTCCGGGCGTAGGCGCTGGTGGGCTCGAACAGCCACAGGTCGGTGCCGACGGTAGCGGCGCTGAACGCCGGCTGGACCTGCACCTGGAGGACGGGCAGCAGGTGCTCCTCGGCGAGGGCGTAGACGTGCAGCACGACCCGCCCGGGGGTGGTGACGACGGTGATCAGCTCGGGCTGCCCGTCCCCGGAGAGGTCGCGGAACTCGGGGGCGCGGACCTCGCACCCGGCGCAGGAGCCGAGCGCCTGGCGCTCCTCCGGGCCCACGTTCGGGTCCTTGGCGAGGACGGTGCGCACGTCGACCGCGGTGATGTCGTGCCCCGGGACGGTCAGGTCCGGTACGGGCTGCGGCGGCTCCTGGGTGACGCCGGCCGCCGCGGCGGCGGACGGCGGCGGGGAGGTGGGCAGCTTCGGCCAGAGCGGCTGGAGCACCGGCGGCGGCGTGACGGCCCGGACCGGGCCCTGGTCGCGCAGGTCGCCGGGGGTGGCGCGGCCGAAGGCCAGGCCGGCGAGGGCGAGGACGACGACCAGGCCGGCCAGGGTGGCGAGCTGGACGGCGCCGGGCCGGCGGCGGGGTGGTGGTGTTGCTGCCACGGTCGGTGTTCGTCCTCCTGCTCTGCGGCGTCGCTCCGGTCGTCGTTCCGGTCGTCGCTCCCGTCACCGCCCCGGTGGTAGGTCGCGCGGTCGGTGGTCGGCGGTTCCGCGACGGTGACTTCGTGCGGGTCGTCCGGGTAGTCCGGGTAGTCCGGACCACGTGGGTCGTACGGCTCGTACGGTCCAGGTGGTTCATGCGGTTCATGCGGTCCGTACGACCGGTCCCGGCCGTCAGGCCAGGTCCGCCAGCACGATGATGTTGTCCGTCCAGTGGCCGTCCGAGCCGATCCGCCCGCCGCAGGTGATCAGCCGGAGTGCGGGCGCGGGCGTGTCGCCGTACACCTGCTCGGTCGGGAAGTGGTCCTTGGCGGCCTGGAGCAGCGTGCGGACCTTGAAGTCCACGGTGCTGCCGTCGGCGCGCCGGATCCGGATCAGCTCGCCGGGCCGCAGCTTCGGCAGCTGCTTGAAGACCGCCGGGCCGTGCACGGTGTCGTAGTGCCCGATGAGCACGGCGGGGCCGTTCTCGCCGGGCGTGGGGCCGTTGCGGTACCAGCCGACCTCCTCGCCCCGGTCGGCCGGCGGTACCTCGACCGTGCCGTCGGGGTTCAGGCCGAGGTCGGTCACCGGTGCGTCCACTCCGACGGAGGGGACCAGCAGGCGGGTCGGCGGCGAGGACGCGTACGGCTTCGGGGCGGTGGACGTGGATGTGGACGCGGCGCCGGCCGTGGCCGGGGTGCCCGGGGCCATCGCCGGGGCGTCCGTGCCGGTGCCGGTGCCGGTGCCGTGCCCGGAGGTCTCGACCCGCACCACCGGGGTCTCCCGGCCGGACAGCGCGAGCGAGGTGCCGAGGACCAGGCAGAGCAGGCCCGCGGTGCCGAAGGCGGTGCGGCGCAGCGGGCCCGGAGCGGGCCGGGCGGCGCGTCGGCGGCCCCGCCGGTGGTCCTTGGCGCGACGGCGGGTGTCGGTCCCCGCCACCGGGACGGCCCCGGCGGACTCGGGACCGGTGTCAGCCGCGCGCACCGGAGCGGCGGCGCAGAACGGCGAAGCCCAGGGCCGCGGCGCCGACGGCCGCGACGGTGCCGCCACCGGCGAGCATCAGGCCGGAACCCTCGGAGGCGGCGGAGCCGTCACCGGCCTGCGCGGCGCCCTTGGGCACCTCGCGGACCTGCGGCTGGGCGGCACCGGGCGCGACCGGGGCGGGCGAGGCGACGCCCTTGGGGGCGGCCACGGCCGGCGAGGCGTCGGTCTTCGGGGCGGCGGACGGCGTGGGCACGGCGGTCCTCGGCGCCGCGTCGCCGTTCGGGGCGGCGACACTGGGGGCGGCCGGCTTCGGCACGCCGTCGGCCCAGGCCTGCCCGCCGCTGATGGTGGCCAGCAGCGCGGCGCCGGTCAGGGCGCAGACCGCCAGGACGCGGCGGGCGGGCGAGTGGTGGGTACGGCTCCTGCTCATGCGGGGTGTCTCCATCTGCATCGGTCGGTAGGTGGTGGCCGCCGGTCCGCGGTGCGGTTCGCGGGCCCCGGCGTGCCGGTGTCGCGGGACGTCCGTCGTCGGCGCCGGACGCGTACGTCCTCGTCGAGGACGCCCTCCGGCCGGCTCATCCGGTTCGACCGGTTCGGCCGGTGGCGTCGTGGATGACGGTAGGAGGGCCGTGTCGCGGTCCTCGGCCGGTCGTGTCACGGCCGTTCATCGGCTGCGTAACGGCGCGGCGCTGCCGACGTTGCGGTTGCCCGTTGCCCGTTGCCCGTTGCCCGTTGCCCGTTGCCCGTTGCCCGCCGCGCGCCGCCGCCCCGCGGCTACCGCCCCGCCCGCAGCCGGCGGAGGGTCCAGCCCGGGCCGAGCGGCCGGGTGTGGGCCGTGAAGAGCTCGGCGGCCCGGCGGTAGGAGAGGCGGGCGTGGCCGGTGTACGGGCAGCGGTCGCGGGCGGGGGTGCCGGCGGGGGCACGGCGGTCGGTGAGGAAGAGCGGGCCGGTGACGCGGCCGGCCACCAGGAGGGGGAGCAGCCGGGCGGTGCCGGACTGCCAGTGGACGGTGGCCTGCCCGGCGCGGGTGCGGCGGCGGGGCGGGTCGAGGTGGTCGGTGTCCAGGGCGAGGACCGTCTCGATCGCGGCGCCGGACTCGTGCAGCAGGTGCCAGAGCGCCTGTTCGCGCAGCGGCGCGCGGAGGGTGAACAGGGCGCGCAGTTGCTCGGGGGTCAACGGGCCTGCGGCCGCCGCGGGTTCGGGCAGCGGGCGGGCGAGCAGGCCGGTGGTCGGGTCGCCGTCGAGCCAGCCCCTGGCCCGCCACCAGGCCACGGCCGCGCGCAGGGTGGAGAGTTCCCGGTTGAGGGTGCGCGGGTCGGTGTCGGCCGCGCGCCGGGCGGCCGCGTCGCGCAGTCGTTCGGCGGCGTCCGGGTGGTCGAGCAGTGCGAGCGGCAGGACGGGCGGCCGGGCCCGCCGCCGTTCGGGGCCGGTGGGGGAGGGCCGGTCGGCGAGCGCCCAGGCCCAGGTGTCCAGCGCGATCCGGTAGATCCGCCGGGAGCCGTCGGCGAGCCCGGAGGCGGCCAGGTAGCGCTCGACGGCGACGGCGTACTCGACCGGTGGGAGTCCTGCCGCGGTTTCTGTCACGATCGCCTTCTTCCGCAGTAAATCAATTCCGCCAAGCCGCTCGAACCCTAGCCAAGAATCGCAGTAAAGGGCAGGTCGGGAGCCATTGAAAGACGAATTTACTGCGGCAGTTCGCTCCGCCCGGAAAATTGACTCCAAAAGGCTCAACTTTTTCGCCGGAATCCCTTGAAGCGCTCCCCTTCGGACCGCAGACTTGCTGCACATGGCAATGCAGACCGAACGGATCCCGGCCCGCAGAAGGCGACTGGGAGACCGTCTCGCCGTGCTCGGCGAGCGCGAATTCACGTGGTTCTTCATCGGATACACGACCTCCCTGATCGGCTCCTCGATGGCGCCGGTCGCGGTCGCCTTCGCGGTGCTCGACGGCGAGGGCGGCGCCGGGGGAGCCGGCGGTGGCGGCGGCACCGCCCTGGGGTGGGTGATGGCGGCCCGGATCCTCCCGGTGGTGCTGGTGCTGCTGGCCGGCGGGGTGATCGCGGACCGGCTCGGCAGCCGCCGGGTGATGCTGGGCTCGGACCTGCTGCGCGGCCTGGTCCAGGCGCTGTTCGCCGGACTGCTGGCGGCCGGGCACGCGCCGGTCTGGTCGATGGTCGTGCTGGTGGCGCTCTGGGGGGTCGGCGAGGGGCTGTTCATGCCGGCCTTCGGCGCGATCGTGCCCGATCTGGTGCGCCGCAAGGAGCTGATGGCGGACGCCAACACCTTGCTGGGGCTGGCCCGTTCGGTGTCCACCGTGGTCGGCCCCGCCACCGCCGGGCTGGTCACCGCCGCCTGGGGGCCGGCGACGGTGCTGCTGGCCGACGCGGTGACGTACGGCGTCGGCGCCTTCGCGCTGGCCAGGTTGCGGCTGCCGGTACGGGCGGCGGGCGGCGAGGAGTCGATGATCCGGGACGTGCGGGCCGGCTGGTCGGAGTTCGTCTCCCGCCCGTGGCTGTGGATCACCACCGCGCAGATGGGCCTGTTCAACCTGCTGGTCTGGGCCCCCTTCCTGGTGCTGGGCCCGCTGCTCTCGCAGCGGGGCCTCGGCGGCGCCCGGGCCTGGGGCCTGGTGATGGGCGTGTACGGCGCCGGGGCGGTGCTGAGCGGCCTGCTGATGCTCGGCCGGGCGCCCGCCCGTCCGCTCGCAGTGGCGTCCGCGGCGGCGCTGGCCTGGGCGCTGCCCTCCGGGGCGCTCGCGGCCGGGGCGGGGCTGCCCTGGGTGGCCGCCGGCGCGCTGGTGGCCGGGGCCGGTTCGGCGGTCTGCGGGACGCTCTACAACACCACCCTGCAGAAGTGGGTGCCGGTGGAGCTGCTCGGCCGGATGACGGCCTTCGGCGTCCTGGGCGCCTTCGCCCTCGGCCCGCTCGGACTGGCGGCGGCCGGTCCGCTGGCGGGCCGGTTCGGCGCGGACACCGTGCTGCTCGTCGGGGCGGTCTGGCAACTGGCGGCCGGGGCCGTAGTGTTGGCCGTACCGGCGGTACGGAACCGCCGCTGGGAGGAGGGCCCGGACAGCTGACCAACCCCTCGGACGGCTTCGGGGCGCACCCCCGGCCCACCGCGCACCGCGCCCGGCCGGCCCCGGAGCGCGACCGGCTGCCCCTCCCGCGCACGCAGGCCTCCGCGGCGGGCGGGGCGGCCGACCCGGTCGTACGGTGGAGGACGGGGGAGACGGAGGAGGTCGATCATGCCCGGCTCGCTCACCATCAGCCATCACGGGACCGCGGTCACCCTGGACCACGCGGACGCGGAGCGGCTCGCCACCGTACTGGCGGACCTGGCGTACCTGCTGGAGATCCCGGGGTCGAACCGGCTCAGTGACGACCAGCTGGCCGTGCTGTGCGAGGGACGGTCCCCGGACCGCGCCGATCTGGTGCACTGGTGCGCTTCGCTCGCCCGTGGGCTGAAGACGCAGCTCTGACCGGAGCCGCCCGTGCCGCAGGCGGGCCGTCGTCCGGCGGACCGCCGCGCCACGGCCTGCCGCCCCGGCACCCGCCGCCCGACGGCCTGCCGCGCGACCGCCCGGCGCGCGACCGCCCGCCGTACGATGGCGCGCGGGGCGGGGACGCCCCCCGGGTGCCGGGGTGGCCGGCGGCCGGTCCGGCGGAGGGTGGGGGCCCGAGCGTGTCGCAGTCCTGGTCGATGTCCTGGCTGACCGTGCCCACGCCGCTGCCCAGCGGGCCGATGCGCATCGCGGTGACCCCGCTCGGCGTGGCGTCGGCCGGTTACACCGGGCCGCGCGAGGGCGAGCTGCCGGCGTGCACCGACGAGTCGAAGATCACCGCCGTCACCGAGCGGATCGGTGCCTACCTGGCGGGCCGCACCCGCGAGTTGGGCCTGCCGGTCGACTGGAGCCTGAGCTCCGGCCCGCACCGCGCGGTGCTGCAGACGCTCTGGCGGGAGGTGCCGTACGGCCGGACCATCACCTACGGCGAACTGGCCGCCCGCAGCGGGGTGTTCGAGGACATCACGGAGCCCGGCCTGGCCGCCCGCACGGTCGGGCAGATGATGGCCGCGAACCCCGTCCCCCTGCTGGTGCCCTGCCACCGGGTGGTGGCGGCGGACGGGATCGGCGGCTTCGGCGGCGGCCGGGTCGGCATCGAGGTGAAGCGCTGGCTGCTCACCCTGGAGGGCGTGCTGGAGCCGACCCTCGACTGGAACGGCCCGCTGTAGCGGCGGGGGTGCGGGCGGGGGCGCGGGCGGCGGCGAGCGGCCCGCGGCCGGCAGTGGGCCCGCCGCTCCCGCCGGTCGTCGCGCCCGGCCCGCCGCTCCCGCCGGTCGTCACGCCCGGGCCGCCGCCGGCTGCGCCCCCGGAGACACCCGCCCGGGCTCCTGCTGCGGGTGCACCGGCCGGATGCCGGGTACCAGGGTGTACTCGATGCCGCGCACGTCCGGCTCCGCCCCCGCGCACTCCGGTCGCTCGCCGAGCGCCAGCCGCACCGCGTCCCACGGCAGGTTGAGTCCGCACAGCCGCAGCTGGTGGAGCCCGGCGGCGGGGCGGGTGTTGACGTCGATGACCACCGGCAGGCCGTCGAGGCGGCGGAACTGGACGTTGGACAGGTACGCCATCCCGGTCGCCCGGACCAGCCGCCGGACGGGCTCCAGGTAGCAATCTTCGGTGGTGAAGCCCCGGCGGCGGCCCTCCTTGGTGCGCCCGACCGCGGCGAGCGGGCTGCCGTCCCGGTCGGCGAGGCAGTCCACCGAGACCTCCGGCCCGTCCAGGTGGGGCATCACCAGCAGGTCGACCGGCTCGCCGTCCGGGCTGCCCCCGGCCAGTGCCGCGGCGACCTGTTCGACCTGCACCCGGTGGTCCCAGCCGGCCAGCCGCCGTGCGTTGTAGGGCTCCCGGGTGAGTACCCGGAAGCCCGCGCCGCCGGCTCCGGTGGTGGGCTTGAGGCAGGCGGTGCGGCCGGTGCCCTCGATCCGTTCGACGGCGTCCCACAGCTCGGCGGGGGTGCGCACCCGCCACCAGGGCGGGGTGGGCAGCCCGGCCCCGGCGATCGTGGCGTAGCCGTCCGCCTTGCTGGTGAAGGCGGCTATCGCGGTGGCCGGCGGGCAGAGCAGCGTGGTGCCGATCGCCTCGAACTCCGGCCGGGCGAGGGCGATGGCGAGCTGGTGCAGCTGCGGGACGAAGACGTCGATCGCGTGCCGGGCGCAGTAGTCCAGGGCGTAGCCGACGTAGCCGTCCGCGGCCAGGCCGGCGGGCTCCGGGGTGCCGTGGTCGGCGGCGGCGAGCACGGGGGAGTCCGGGTCGCCGTGGGTCGCGTGGACCACGACGGGGCGCGGGGCGGCGCGCAGTTGCTCGATGAAGAAGACGTTCTCGGCGTAGGTGCGGTTCAGCCAGACACGTACGGGTGCACTCATGTGACCCTCCCAGGAGGGAAGTTGACGAAGGGTCAGGGCACCCTAGCGGCCTGTTCGAACGGCCCGGACGGCAGGGGCGCCGTGGGCGGATGGTGGCGCGGGGTGGCGCGGGTCGGGGCTTCGATGGGGGAGGATGGGGCGCGGCACTCCGATATGTTCGAATAAATAGTCGAACAAATATCGATCGGGTGATCCATTCGTACTATTTGTTCGGCCATTCGGAACCACTCGAACGAGTGATTGCGGGGCGCCCCTGAATGGGCCCACCATGAAGCTGCAACACGCATGTGCAAGGCGACGCTTCATTGGGATATGCGAAGGGCTCCCCTCATGTCGACCGAAACGAATGCCGGTATTCCCGCGCCCGGTGCGCAACCGGAGATCCGGCAGCAGCAGAGTCTGAGCACGGCGGGCGCGCGGAACCTCGCGACGACCACCAAGTCGGCGCCGCAGATGCAGGGCATCAGCCCGCGCTGGCTGCTCAGGAGGCTGCCCTGGGTGCAGGTGTCCGGCGGCACCTACCGGGTGAACCGCCGCCTGCGCCACTCGGTCGGCCGCGGCCGGGTGGGTTTCGTCAAGACCGGCGCCGAGGTGCGGATCGTCCCGCCCACGCTGGCCGAGGTGCCGGTGCTGCGCGGCTTCCAGGACGAGGCCGTGCTGGAGGAACTGGCCTCGCGCTTCGTGCAGCGGGACTTCGGCGCGGGCGACGTCCTGGTCCAGGCCGGGGCGCCGATCACCGAGGTGTTCCTGATCGCCCACGGCAAGCTCGACCGGCTGGGCACCGGCAAGTACGGCGAGGAGACGGTGGTCGGCACCCTCGCCGACGGCGACCACCTCGGCGACGAGGCGATCCGGCAGGACGGCGGCGCCTGGCCGTACACCGTCCGCGCCGCGACCTCCGGCACCGTACTGACGCTGTCCTGGCCCTCCTTCCAGGAGCTGCACGACCGCTCCGAGGCGCTGCAGCTCCAGGTCATCGAGTACCTGAACGGCTTCCAGCAGGCGCAGAACAAGCACGGCGAGGCCGCGATCGACCTCGCCGCCGGCCACCAGGGCGAGTACGAGCTGCCCGGCGCCTTCGTCGACTACGAGCTCAAGCCGCGCGAGTACGAGCTGAGCGTCGCGCAGACGATCCTCAAGGTGCACACCCGGGTCGCCGACCTCTACAACCAGCCGATGAACCAGACCGAGCACCAGCTGCGGCTGACCATCGAGGCCCTGCGCGAGCGCCAGGAGCACGAGCTCGTCAACAACCCCGAGTTCGGCCTGCTCGGCAACGCCGCGTACGAGCAGCGGTTCCAGACCCACTCCGGCCCGCCCACCCCGGACGACATGGACGAGCTGCTCAGCCGCCGCCGCGGCACCAGGATGTTCCTGGCCCACCCCAGGGCCATCGCCGCCTTCGGCCGGGAGCTCAACAAGCGCGGCCTCTACCCGGGGACGGTCGAGGTCGAGGGCAAGCAGATCCTGTCCTGGCGCGGCGTCCCGGTCTTCCCGTGCAACAAGATCCCGATCGTCGGGAGCACCAGCTCGATCATCGCGATGCGAATCGGGGAGGACAACCAGGGCGTCATCGGCCTGCACCAGACCGGAATTCCGGATGAATACCAGCCCAGCCTCTCGGTGCGGTTCATGGGAATCGACGACAAGGCCATCATTTCCTACCTGGTGAGCGCCTACTACTCCGCCGCGATCCTGGTGCCGGACGCGGTCGGTGTCCTGGAGAACGTGGACATCGCGCAGTACTGACGGATCGCGCAGTACCGACGGTTCGCGGGGCCGCTCGCAGAGCCGCGCCGTCCGCCGGGGCCGTCCACCGGCCCCGGCCGGGCGGATGCGTAACCGGCCCGACGCGTACGTGCTGCGCACCAGCCCGGTGCATACCTGCTGCGTACCGGCGCAGTGCGTACCTGCTGTGCACCGGCCCGGCGCGCACCGGCACAGCGCAACCCCGGCCCGCCGTCGGCGGGCCGTCCCACGACAGGCGCCCGACAGGGGGAAACACCCATGACCAGTCCCACGCTGGAGCGGGACCACAAAGAGGGCCACGAGGCGGCCGACATCCTCGCCCGGACCCGCGCCCTGGTCGACCCGGTCCTGCGGGCCGCCGTCGACTCGCTGCCCGGCACCATGCGCAAGGTGGCCGGCTACCACTTCGGCTGGTGGGAGGCGGACGGCACCCCAGCCCAGGCCTCCGCAGGCAAGGCGATCCGACCGGCCATGGTCCTCGCCGCCACCCAGGCCCTGGGCGGCAAACCCAACGAGGCCGTCGCCGCGGCCGCCGCGGTGGAGCTGGTGCACAACTTCACCCTGCTCCACGACGACGTCATCGACCGGGACGACACCCGGCGCCACCGGCCCACCGCCTGGCGGGTGTTCGGCACCACCGAGGCCATCCTGGCCGGGGACGCCATGCACTCCCTCGCGCTGCGGCTGCTCGCCGAGGACACCCACCCGGCCGCCCACGGCTCGATCCGCCGGCTCGCCGACTGCGTGGTGGAGCTCTGCGAGGGCCAGCAGATCGACTGCGCCTTCGAGCGGCGCAACGACGTCTCGCTGCCCGAGTGCCTGGCGATGGCGGAGGCCAAGACCGGCGCGCTGCTGGGCGCGGCCTGCGCGATGGGCGCCCTGTACGCGGGCGCCTCCGAGGACGCGGCGCAGGCGCTGGACTGCTTCGGACGGGAGATCGGCCTGGCCTTCCAGCTGATCGACGACCTGATCGGCATCTGGGGGGATCCGGCGGTCACCGGCAAGCCGGTCGGCGCGGACCTGGTCGCCCGGAAGAAGTCGCTGCCGGTGGTCGCGGCGCTGGGATCCGGCACCGTCGAGGGCAAGCTGCTGGCCGAGCTGTACGCGATCGAACGCCCGCTGGACGCCGATGAGTTGGCGCAGTGCGCGGCGGCCGTCGAGGCGGCCGGCGGGCGCGGCTGGGCGCAGGGCGAGTCCTGCGAGCGGATGGCCGCGGCGATGGCGCAGCTGGCCGCCGCCGTCCCGGAGCCGGCCGCGGCGGACGAACTGCTGGCGCTCGCCGAACTGGTCACCCGCCGCAAGCACTGAACGGGGCACCCGCGCCGGAGGCGGCGCGCGTCGAACGCGTCCCCGGAGCGCCCTGAGGAGCGTCCCAAGGGGTCTTGCCGGGCGTGTCGCCGGGAGTGGTGCCGGGAGTGGTGCCGGGAGTGGGGTGACGGGGCGGGCCGCGAACCAAACCCCCAGCGTGAGCAGATAAACCTAAACAAACACACAGAGCCCCACACCAGCAACTGGTGC
>NZ_JBHXTL010000066.1:0-54076 GCF_042677365.1 Kitasatospora sp. NPDC127116 | reverse complement strand
GGTGCGCACCCGGGTGCGCACCCCGCCCCGACGGCCCCTCCGACCCGGGGGCGGGCCGGGAGGGCGCCGACCTCAGGAGGTCAGCGAGGTCTTGCGGGTGGAGATGATCTGGTCGATCAGGCCGTACTCGGCGGCCTCCTCGGCGGTCAGGATCTTGTCGCGCTCGATGTCGTCGCGCACCTGCTCCGCCGTCCGGTTGGAGTGCTTGGAGAGCATCTCCTCCAGCTGCTCGCGCATCCGGAAGATCTCCTTGGCCTGGATCTCCAGGTCGGACACCTGGCCGCGGCCGGTCTCGGTGTACGGCTGGTGGATCAGGATGCGGGCGTTCGGCAGCGCCATCCGCTTGCCGGGGGTGCCGGCGGCGAGCAGCACGGCCGCGGCGGAGGCCGCCTGGCCCATGCAGACCGTGGTGATGTCCGGCTTCACGTACTGCATGGTGTCGTAGATGGCCGTCAGGGCCGTGAACGAGCCGCCGGGCGAGTTGATGTACATCTGGATCTCGCGGTCCGGGTCCATCGACTCCAGGCACAGCAGCTGCGCCATGATGTCGTTCGCCGAGACGTCGTCGACCTGCGAGCCGAGGAAGATGATGCGCTCCTCGAACAGCTTGGCGTACGGGTCGTACTCGCGGATGCCCTGCGTGGTGCGCTCGACGAAGCGCGGGACGATGTAGCGGCCCTCGGCGCGCATGTCCTCGACGCGGGCCTTGGCGGCCGACAGGCTGGGGATGTTCATGGGGTCCTTGTCCTCCGGGGCGTTGGGGCTGTGGTCTCGCGGGCCGGGCCGAGGCTCAGGCAGCGCCCGTGCCGCCGCCGCCGGGGACGTCCGCGGCGCTGTGCATGATCGCGTCGATGAGGCCGTACTCCAGGGCCTCCTCCGGGGTGAACCAGCGGTCGCGGTCGGAGTCGGCGGTGATCTGCTCGAAGGACTGGCCGCTGTGGTGGGCGATCAGCTCGGACATCCGCTTCTTGGTGCGGAGCAGCTGCTCGGCCTGGATGCGGATGTCGGTGGCGGAACCGCCGAGGCCCGCGGAGGGCTGGTGCATCAGGATGGTCGAGTTCGGCAGCGAGAAGCGCTTGCCCGGGGCACCCGCGGTGAGCAGGAACTGGCCCATCGAGGCCGCCATGCCCATCGCGATGGTGACGACGTCGTTCTTGATGTACTGCATGGTGTCGTAGATCGCCATGCCGGCCGAGATCGAGCCGCCCGGGGAGTTGATGTAGAGGAAGATGTCCTTGTCCGGGTCCGCGGCCAGCAGCAGCAGCTGCGCGGTGATCTTGTTGGCGATGTCGTCGTCGACCGCCTGGCCGAGGAAGATGATCCGCTCGTTGAGCAGCCGGTTGTAGACCTGGTCGCCAAGGCCGCCGAGCACGTCACCAGCGGCGGCGTGCGGCGCCATCGGGCCAGGCATCTGCATCTGCGGGAACGTCACTTAGCCACCTGCTCAGTCGGTTTGGACGGTCGCTCCACGGCCGTCACGATGTCGCACAGCTTCCGGGTATCACGTCGTGATTGGTGCTGTCCAAGGACCCTAACGCGCAGGCCGGGCCGCAGAATCCCTCACGCAGAACTGTTCGCTGTGAGCGCAGGGTCGCGGTGGTCGCGGGCGGGGACGACAGCGGGCCCGGACACCGTACGGCGTCCGGGCCCGCTGCAGCCTGGAGGGGCTACCGGGGCGCTCAGGCCTCGGTCTTCTCCTCGGCGGAGGTCTCCTCGGCGGCGGCCTCGACGGTCTCGGCCGTCTCGTCCTCGTCGTCGAAGTTGATCTCGTTGCCCTCGGTGTCGACGACCTTGGCGGCCTCGACCACGGTGGCCAGCGCCTTGCCGCGGGCGACCTCGCCGACCAGCAGCGGAACCTGGCCGCCCTGGACGACCTGCTGGGCGAACTGGTCCGGGGTGAGGCCGGAGCCGGCGGCGCGGCGGATGAGGTGCTCGGTCAGCTCCTCCTGGTTAACACCCAGCTCCTCGTCGGCGACGATCTGGTCCAGGACGAACTGGGTCTTGATGCCCTTCTTCGCCTGCTCCTCGATCTCCGCGTCCCACTCCTCGGCGGTCTTGCCCTGGGTCTCCAGGTAGGCGTCGAGGGAGAGGCCCATCGGCTGGAGCTGGTGGTGCTCCACGTTGTGCTTGCGGGTCTCGACCTCGTCCTTGAGGAGCTTCTCGGGGTACTCGATCTCAACCAGGGCGAGCAGCGCGTCCAGGACCTTCTCCTGGGCCTGGGTGGCCTGGTCGTACTCCTTCATGCGCTCCAGGCGCTTGCGGGAGTCGGCGCGCAGGTCCTCCAGGGTGTCGAACTCGCTGGCCAGCTGGGCGAACTCGTCGTCCAGCTCGGGCAGCTCCTTCTCCTGGACGGCGGTGACGGTGACGGTGACCTCGGAGGTCTTGCCCGCCTGGGTGCCACCCTTGAGCTCGGTCTCGAAGGTCTTCTCCTCGCCGGCCGACAGGCCGACGACGGCCTCGTCGATGCCGTCGATGAGGCGGCCCGAGCCGATCTCGTAGCTGACGCCGTTGGCGGTGCCGTCGTCCGGCACCTCACCGTCGACCTTGGCGACCAGGTCCACGACCACGATGTCGCCCTCGGCGGCGGCGCGCTCGACGTCCTTGACCGAGGAGAAGCGCTCGCGCAGCTGCTCCAGCGACTTCTCGATGTCCTCGTCGGAGACGACGATCGGGTCGACGGTCACCTCGATGGAGGAGAACTCCGGCAGGGTGACCTCCGGACGGACGTCGACCTCGGCGGTGAACTTCAGGTCGCCGCCATCGGCGATCTTCTCGACACCCTCGATGTTGGTGATGTCGGGCTGTCCGAGGACCTCGATCTTGCCCTCGTCGACGGCCTGCGTGTAGAAGCGCGGCAGGGCGTCGTTGACGGCCTCTTCCAGCACGGCACCACGGCCGAAGCGCTGGTCGATGACCCGGTTCGGGATCTTGCCCTTGCGGAAGCCCGGGACCGAGACCTGCTGGTTGATCTTCTTGTACGCCGCGTCGAGGCTGGGCTTGAGCTCCTCGAAGGGCACCTCGACGGTGAGTCGAACCCGGGTCGGGTTCAGAGTCTCGACGGCGCTCTTCACGGTTAGGTCTCCTAGGGGCTTGCGGTCAGGTTGTCTCCGCCCGTCCCCATCGCCCGGCCGGAGCCGGAAGGGGGGTCGGACGAGACGGGCGATGGGCGGTTGGAGCTGCATCTCCCGTGGGGTGGACGGTGAGCTTGACTCCTCGCCCTCGTGCGGTTGACCTGGGTGGACGCCACAGGGACTACCGCCAGCGCCCCATCCTACCGGTACCACGAAAGGCGGACGCCAGGCGCCACCGTACCGCCGCCGGGGAGCTCCCACACAGAACAGGGCCCCGCCCCCGTCGGGCGAGACCCTGCCGCACTGTCGGGGTGACCGGATTCGAACCGACGGCCTTCCGCTCCCAAAGCGGACGCGCTACCAAACTGCGCCACACCCCGTGGTGCCGAGAGGAAGCGTACACGCCGGGCCTGCACGGCTCGCCGAGTTGTTCCGCGCGGGCGCGACCGCGACATATACCGCGCGGGCGCGAGGGGGTGCACGCAGGGCGCTGGGCGAGGGGGCGTGCGCTCGGGCGGCCGGACCAGGTACGCTGTCCCCCGGACTTCCGGCCGGTGACGGCTGGGAGCGTCGTGCGGGCGTAGCTCAATGGTAGAGCCCTAGTCTTCCAAACTAGTCACGCGAGTTCGATTCTCGTCGCCCGCTCTCCGATCCGGCCCCGGTGTGCCCAGCGCACCGGGGCCGTCGGCGTTCCCCGGGCCGCCGCGGCCCCTTCCGCCTCAGAGTCCGAGCCGTGCGGCCCGGGCGGCGGCCCGGTCCAGCAGCTGGTGGACGTCGCCCTCCCGGGTGGTCGGACGGTCGTTGTACTCGTCCGGGGAGCGCGCCGGGCGGCCGGTGGCGTGCAGCACCTCCATCAGCTGGACCCGGGCGGTGCGCACGGTGTCCGGGGTGCCGTAGCCGTGTGCCAGGACGGCGGCCTGCGCGCCGAGCAGGCAGACCCGGCCGGCCGCGTCCCACATCGCGCCCTGGAGCCAGCCGTGCGCCCCGATGTAGCGGGAGGCGAGCCGGAGGTGGTCGGCCGCGCCGACCGGCACGGGCCGCGCGGGCCGGCCCAGCGCCCGGTCGAGCAGGGTGGCCCGGGGCTCGGGGTGGCCGGCCTGCCAGGGCCGCAGGACGCTGCCGTGGGGGCAGACGTACGGCACCGGGGTGCGCGCGGGGGCGGGCAGCGAGGCGAGGTAGGCCTCGATCTCGGCGACCAGCCCGGGGCCGGCCGGGCCGAACGGCGGCGGCCCGGGGGCGAGGAGGACGGGCGGGGGCGGGGCGGTGGTGCGGGGCATGCGGGTCCTCCGGGCGGACGGCCTTCAGGTTCCGCTGCCCAAAGTGGGGCATCCAGGACAATTCCGCGACCGGAGGACCGCGGGGTCCGCATGGTTTCCCGGCGGGCTGTCGGGCCGATAGCCTCGGCGGCGTTCGAGCGCAGTTCGAGCGCGAGCTCAGCCGCCGCGCTCCCGAGGTGGAGGAGTCCCGGTGCATCCGCAGGAGCGACTGGCCGTCATTCAGCGCTGTGTGGTCCGGGAGATGGCGCGACTGGGCCAGGTGTTCCGCCCGGACGGCGAGGTGGTCCGCGGCCCCGGCACCACCGCGGTGGCGGTGCGCGAGCACCCCGGGGACGACGGCGCCGGGCACGTGGACCTCGGCTTCGTGCTCCACCTGGGCCGGGCGGACGCCCCGGTGGTGTGGGACTGCGCGGCAGGCCTCGGCAAGACCGAGGAGGAGAAGCTCGCCAACGCGGTGAAGATGTGGGCGACCACCACCGCCCCGGTGCTGGTCGAGGTCGCGGGGGGCCGCGGGATCCGCGCCGACCGCCCGGCCCTGCCCGGACTCCCGGGCTGGCACGCGGTGCAGGGGCCGGCCGCGGTGTTCGGCTTCGGCAACGAGCACCTGGCGGGCTGGCTCGCCGAGCACCGGGTGCTGCCGGCGCTGGCGCCCGCGCTGCGCGCCGGGTTGACCGGGCCCGGGCCGGTGGGCGTCAAGCTCTTCCTGGGCGGGAAGGCGGGGGACGACGTCGCCGAGGTCCGGGTGGGCGGCGAGGTGTCGGAGGCGGCGTCGGCGGCGCTGCGCGCACTGGACTGGCCGCGGGGCGAACGGCTGTGCTGGGCACGGCTGTTCGTGCTGCTGACGGCCGAACCGACGGCATCGGGGCAGCACACGCCGGCGGGTGCGGTGGCACCCGCGCCGATGCGTGCCCCGGCCCCGGCGGCGGCGCGCCCCCGGGGACTGTTCGCTCGCTGGCGGGAGGCCAGACGGGCCGACCGGTGACCCCTGGGCGAGGGTGCGGACGGCCCGGCCGGGTCAGCCGCCGGTGATGCCGGAGATGCTGTGCGCGAGGTTGGCCAGCAGGGAGTTGATGGAACCGGCGACCGTGGTCTCGTGGAGCATGAAGCCGAACAGGGCGGCGACGATCGCGTGCGGGATCTTCATCTGCTTGTTGCGGATGAAGATGATGCACAGGATCGCGAACAGGACCAGTGCGGAGACGGAGAGTGCCACCCGGACTCACTTCCTCGTTTTCATAGCGGGGTGCCGCCGCCCGGCGGCACCTGCGAAAGCCGGACCCCGGCCTGTCCGACGGTCCCGAGGCGGAATCGCGGACCGTCCGGCGCAGCGCCGGCGAGGGAGCCCGCAGTCGACCGCTGTCTGTCGTGCCGCACGTGACGCCCCCAATCCCCCGAATCCTGAACAGTCCCGCCCGGACTCAGTGTGGTCGACCGTGCCGATTGCGTAAAGGTCTGAAAGTCAGCCCAACGCCGATATCCTGCGATGCGAGACGAGTTTCCGCCGACCGGGACGATAGCGGAGCCGTCCTGACGAATCGTCGGCGGGGCCGTGCTGAGCGGCCGGAAAACGGCCGGGGGCGGGGAACGGAAGCCGCTGGTCCGCTCCGTCGACGGGGCCTGCGAATTGGCCGAAGATCAGCTGCCGGGCTTGACAGCGGCGGCTGCCCTTGGCATGTGCCCCGACGGCGCCGTCAGTCGCGCCAGAGCAGCAGCACGGCGCGGTCGTCGTTGATGTCCCGGGCGACCGTCTCGATCAGCGCCGCCGCGGTGCCCGTGCCCGTCCCGGGTCCGCCGCCGGGCACCAGCCGGTCCGCCTCCCCCATCAGCCGGTCCATGCCCTCCCCGAGGTCCCGGCCCGGGGCCTCGACCATGCCGTCGGTGCACAGCATCAGCACGTCGCCCCGGTTCAGCCGGCCGCGCACGCCCTCGAACTTGGCGCCGTCGTAGATCCCGAGCAGCGGGCCCTCGGCCTGCTTGACCTCCCAGCGCCCCTCCCCGGCCAGCCGCTGCATGCCCGGCAGGTGCCCGGCCGAGAGCAGCTCGTACTCCCCGGTGTCCAGGTCCAGCACCAGGTGGACGGCGGTGGCGAAGCCCTCCTCCCAGGACTGGCGCAGCAGGTAGCCGTTGGCGGCGGGCAGGAAGTCGTGCGCGGGCAGCGAGCCGACCAGGCCGCCGAAGGCGCCGGAGAGCAGCAGCGCGCGGGAGCCGGCGTCCATGCCCTTGCCGGAGACGTCCGCGAGGACCACCTCCAGCAGCCGCTGGCCGGGGCCGGTGCGGGCGGCGACCACGAAGTCCCCGGAGAAGGACTGGCCGCCGGCCGGGCGCAGCGCCATGTCCGCGTGCCAGCCCTCCGGCAGCTCGGGCACCCGGCTCTGCACCCGCAGCCGCTCGCGCAGGTCGAACAGCATGGTGGAACCGCCCCACCAGGGCACGCCGACCCGGGCCCGGAACTGGGCGAGCAGCAGGCCGCCCACCCCGGCGGCGCCGACCACCAGGGCCGCGCCCGGGGTCACGCCGTAGATGTACGCCTCGGGGTTGTCGCTGGCGACCCGCTGGCCGGTGTGGATCACGGACTCGGAGGAGAGGCCGAGCGCGGCCAGCGCGTAGAGCACCACCAGACTGCCGGGGCGCAGCAGCAGGGCGCCGGCCAGGATCGGCAGGACCAGGGAGGTGGGCGGGGCCCAGTCGGGCATCCAGATGTTGAGCAGGATCAGCAGCGGTACGAGCAGGGCGAGCGCGCAGAGCACCGGCCAGTCGGCGGCGCCGCCGCGGAAGTAGTCCACACCGGCTGTGCGCAGCCTTCGGCGGACCCGGCGGACCCTCTTGCGCAACCGGGCCGTCACGGACTCGGACGCCGTGGCGGCGCCGGGCCTCGTCGCAGTCGTCTGGGGCGGTGTGCCCGGCGCTCTGCCAGCCATGGGGTCCGACCCTATCCACGGGCACGGCCCGGCGTCGACGGGCCGGGGGCGGGCGCGGGCGCCGGAGCGCGGGGCGCCCGGCGGGTTTCGGCCGATCGGCGGGGTTGCGGGCGTGCCGTCAGGAGGCGTACGCCGGTTGGGCGTACGGAACCGTGCGGGCGGCGTGCGCGCCCCGCGTACGGGGGTGTCCGAGCGCCGGGGCCTGTGGCCGATCCCACAGGCGGAGCGGGCCGCCGCGGGCCCGTCGGGCGAGGTCCGGGGCCGTCCCGGGGCGTCCGGGGGCGTCCGGACACGGCGACGGCCGGTCGCACGGGAGCGTGCGGCCGGCCGTCGGGGAGGGTGGGTGGCGGGATCAGCCCTGCGGGTGGTGGGCCGGGATCGGCGGGAGCTCGCCGGTGGTCTCGTACTCGCTCAGCATCTCGATCCGGCGGGTGTGCCGGGGCTCGCCGCTGTACGGGGTCTTGAGGAAGACCTCGACGAACTCGGTGGCCTCCTCCTGGGTGTGCATGCGGCCGCCGATGGAGATCACGTTGGCGTTGTTGTGCTGACGGCCGAGCTCGGCGGTCTGCACGCTCCAGGCCAGCGCGGCCCGGACGCCCTTGACCTTGTTGGCGGCGATCGCCTCGCCGTTGCCCGAGCCGCCGATCACGATGCCCAGGGCGTCCTCGTCGGCGGCGGTGCGCTCGGCGGCACGCAGGCAGAACGGCGGGTAGTCGTCCTCGGCGTCGTAGATGTGCGGCCCGCAGTCGACCGGCTCGTGGCCGGCCCCCTTGAGCCACTCCACGAGGTGGTTCTTCAGTTCGTATCCGGCATGGTCTGAGCCCAGGTACACGCGCATGCCATGAGTGTGGCATGCGCGTGCGCCCGGGCCCGACAACGGGGGCGCCGACCGGGTGGGGCGGCGGGGTGGGACGGCGGCGCGGGGCGGCCGGGCGACGCGGGCCGCCGGGCGGATCAGCGCCGGCCGAGCAGCTTCCAGGCCAGCGGCAGGGCGCCGGCGGCGAAGGCGGCCTTGACGGCGTCGCCGACCAGGTACGGGTAGAGGCCGAGCTCGGCGGCGCGGGCGAGCGGCACGTGCAGCGACAGGGCGAGGTACGGGACGCCGACCGCGTAGATGGCGAGGCTGCCGAGGACCATGGTGACGGCGGTGTTGACCGGGGTGCGGTCGGCGCCGCGGCGGGCCAGCGCGCCGGTCACGGCGGCGGCGAGGACGAAGCCGATCACGTAGCCGAAGGAGGCCGTCGCCCAGCCCGAGGTGCCCTCGGCGAACCAGGGCAGGCCCGCCATGCCGGCCAGCAGGTAGAGCACCATCGAGGCGACGCCGCGGCGGGCGCCGAGCGCGGTGCCGACCAGCAGGGCGGCGAAGGTCTGGCCGGTGACGGGCACCGGCGAGCCGGGGACGTTCACCGACAGCTGGGCGGCCAGGCCGGTCAGCGCGGCGCCGCCGGCCACCAGGGCCAGGTCGCGGGCCTGGGCGCCGAGGCGGGTGGAGGCGGCGGGCAGCAGGTCGGCGAGGACGGTGCGGCGCGGTATCGGGGTGGTGGCAGTGGCCATCGGGGCTCCTCCGTGAGAGTCCAGGTGAGTGAACACCTGTGAACCTACGCGGTGATCCACTGGGCGAACGGCACGGTTTCGGACAAACCCCCGCCCTCGGGCATTGTCGGAACCGGACCGGAACAACTCCTGGTCACAGCATGATCACAGTAGGTTTCGGCAGGGTCCGCATGGTGGGCCCGAATCGAACATTCTTGGCATGGACAGGGGTGCCGCCGGATATTGGACAGCTCATGTCGCATACCGCACAGTCTGGAACCACCCCTATGGCCCCCACTTCCGCCCCGACGGCGACCGGGACCCCCACCGGCACCCAGCCGGCCGCAGGCCCGGCGTCGGGTGGTCAGCAGCTCTCGCACGGCCTGAAGCAGCGCCACCTGTCCATGATCGCCCTCGGCGGCGTGATCGGCGCCGGCCTCTTCGTCGGCTCCGGCGCCGGCATCGCGGCCGCCGGCCCGGCGATCATCCTGGCGTTCGTGCTCTCCGGCCTCCTGGTCATGCTGATCATGAGAATGCTCGGCGAGATGTCCGCCGCCCGCCCCGCCTCCGGCTCGTTCTCGGTGCACGCCGAGAAGGAGATCGGCCCCTGGGCCGGGATCACGGCCGGCTGGATGTACTGGGTGATGCTCTGCTGCGGCGTCGCCGCCGAGGCCACCGCCGCCGGGAAGATCGTCAACGGCTGGATCCCCGGCGTCTCCGCCTGGGTCTGGGTCGGCCTGTTCATGGCCTTCTTCTGCGCCAGCAACCTCACCGCGGTGAAGAACTTCGGCGAGTTCGAGTTCTGGTTCGCCGCGATCAAGGTCGCCGCGATCATCGCCTTCCTGGTCCTCGGCGGGCTCGGCATCGCCGGGGTGATCGGCCCCGGCGCCCCCGGCACGGCGAACCTCACCGGCCAGGGCGGCTTCCTGCCCAACGGCGTCGACGGACTGATCATCGGCCTGCTCGCCTCGGTCTTCGCGTACGGCGGCCTGGAGACCGTCACCATCGCCGCCGCCGAGTCCGACGACCCCAAGAAGAACGTCGCCAACGCCGTGCGCACCGCGGTGTGGCGGATCGCGATCTTCTACATCGGCTCGATGGCCCTGGTGGTCACCCTGGTCTCCTGGAAGGACCCGAAGGTCGTCGCCGACGGCCCGTACGTCACCGTGCTGAGCCACCTCGGGGTGCCCGCCGCCGGAACGATCATGCAGGTGGTGGTGCTGGTCGCGCTGCTGTCCGCGATGAACGCCAACATCTACGGCGCCTCCCGGATGGCGTACTCGCTGGTCGGCCGCGGCCAGGGCCCCAAGTCGCTGGCCAAGGTCAGCGGCGGGGTGCCGCGCAGAGCCGTGCTGATCTCCTGCCTGTTCGGCTTCGGCGCCGTGCTGGCGGCCAAGTTCTGGCCGGACACCGTGTTCACCTGGCTGATGAACACCACCGGCGTGGCGATCCTGGTGGTCTGGCTGTTCATCTGCGTCGTCCAGCTGCGGATGCGCCGCCGGCTGGAGCGCGAGGCGCCCGAGCTGCTCACCGTGAAGATGTGGGGCTACCCGTACCTCACCTGGGTCGCGATGGCCGCCGTGGCCGCCATCCTCGCCCTGATGACCACCACCGAGGGCAACCGCGACCAGCTGTACGCGGCCGGCGTGCTGGTCGCGCTGCTCACCGTCGCCGGGCTGCTCAAGCAGCGCCGGGACGCCGCCGCCCTGCGCTGACCTTCCCGTCCCCATGCATGGCGAGGGCGTGTCCTGTGGATTTCGCCGCGCACCCGGCAAGGATCGGCAGGACACGCCCCAGGGCCCGGTACCGATCGGTACCGGGCCCTGCCGCGTTTCCGGGGAACTACGTACGGCTCACTCGAAGGACGGGCCGGCCGTGCGGGTGCGCTTGATCTCGTAGAAGCCCGGGGTGGAGGCCACCAGCAGGGTGCCGTCCCACAGCCGGGCCGCGGCCTCGCCCTTCGGGGCGGGGGTGACCACCGGGCCGAAGAAGGCCACCCGCTCGCCGTCCGCGCCCTCGACCGCGATCACCGGGGTGCCGACGTCCTCGCCGACCAGGGTGATGCCCTCCTTGTGCGAGGCGCGCAGGGCGTCGTCGTAGGCGTCCGTGCCGCCCGCGTCGGCCAGCTCCGCCGGCAGGCCCGCGGCCACCAGGGCGGCCTCGATGGTCTCCCGGTTCTGCGGCAGGCCCTGGTTGTGGAAGCGCACGCCCAGCTCGGTGTAGAGCCGGCCGAGCACCTGCGGCCCGTGCCGCTCCGCGGCGGCGATGCAGACCCGCACCGCGCTCCAGGCGTTGTCCAGCAGCTCCCGGTAGCTCTCCGGGAGGTCCCGGTGCTCGTTGAGCACCGACAGGCTCATCACGTGCCAGCGCACGTCGACCGGACGCAGCTGCTCGACCTCGACCATCCAGCGGGAGGTCATCCACGCCCACGGGCAGGCCGGGTCGAACCAGAAGTCGGCGGTCTTGCGCTCAGTGGCAGTCGTCACTGGTGGTGTCCTTCGTGAGGCGATCCTGGGCAGGGAGGAGTTCCACCCCCGGAACGCCAACACCCGCCCGGGGCCGCTGATTCCGGCGCGAACGCGGCGGCCTGTGCAATGGTACTGACGGCGAGCGGCGTGAAAGGATGACCCCGCGCGCGCGGCACACCCCGCGCGAGACCGCACCACCCACAGGCGCACCACCGTGCGAGCCGGACAAAGGAGTACCGCCGTGCCGGGCAAGAACCTCAGCCGCGACGAGGCGCAGCAGCGGGCCAGCATCCTGACCGTGGACGGCTACCGGGTCCGGCTGGACGTGACCTCGGCCCCTGACCGGGCGGCCGGCACCTTCCGCTCCACCACCACCGTCACCTTCCGCTGCTCCCAGCCCGGTGCCGGCACCTTCCTCGACCTGCTCGCCCCCGCCGTCCGCTCGGTCACCCTGAACGGCCGAGCCCTCGACCCGGCCACCGCCTACGACGGCGCCCGGGTGCACGTCGACGGCCTGGCCGCCGAGAACGTGCTGACCGTCGAGGCGGACTGCGCCTACAGCCGCACCGGCGAGGGCCTGCACCGCTTCGTCGACCCGGTGGACGGCGAGACCTACCTCTACACCCACTACGAGCCGGCCGACGCCCGCCGGGTGTTCGCGAACTTCGAGCAGCCCGACCTGAAGGCCCCGTTCACCTTCACCGTGACCGCCCCGGCCGCCTGGAACGTGTGGTCCAACGCCCCGCACGAGAAGGTCACCGAGCAGGACGGCACCGGGCAGGACGCCGCCGCGCAGGACGGCGGCCGCACCTGGGAGTTCGCGCCGACCAAGCCGATCTCCACCTACCTCACCGCCGTCGTCGCCGGCCCGTACCACGTCGCCCGCGACCACTACCGCCGCGAGCTGGCCGACGGCACCGCGCTGGAGATCCCGCTCTCCGCGATGTGCCGCCAGTCGCTGGCCCCGTACTTCGACGCGGACGAGATCCTCGGCGTCACCAAGCTCGGACTCGACTTCTTCCACGAGGAGTTCGACTACCCGTACCCGTTCGGCAAGTACGACCAGGCCTTCGTTCCCGAGTACAACATCGGCGCGATGGAGAACCCCGGCTGCGTCACCTTCCGCGAGGAGTTCGTCTTCCGCTCGAAGGTCACCGACGCCGCGTACGAGGGCCGGGCCAACGTCATCCTGCACGAGATGGCGCACATGTGGTTCGGCGACCTGGTCACCATGCGCTGGTGGGACGACCTGTGGCTGAAGGAGTCCTTCGCCGACTTCATGGGCTCCTACGGCCTGATCGGCGCCCGCACCCGCTACTCCTCCGCCTGGGTCACCTTCGCCAACCAGCGCAAGGCCTGGGCCTACCGGCAGGACCAGTTCCCCACCACCCACCCGATCACCGCGGACATCCGGGACCTGGAGGACGCCAAGCTCAACTTCGACGGCATCACCTACGCCAAGGGCGCCTCCGTCCTCAAGCAGCTGGTGGCGTACGTCGGGTCCGAGGCCTTCTTCGAGGGCGCCCGCCGCTACTTCAAGCGCCACGCCTTCGGCAACACCGAGCTGGGCGACCTGCTGGAGGTGCTGGAGGAGACCAGCGGCCGCGACCTCAAGGCCTGGGCCGCCGCCTGGCTCCAGACCTCCGGGGTCGACTCGCTCACCCCGCAGGTCACCACCGACGCCGAGGGCCGGATCACCGAGCTGGCGGTGCTCCAGGACGGCGAGGTGCTGCGCCCCCACCGGATCGCGGTCGGCCTGTACGACCGGGACGCCGACGGCGCCCTGGTCCGCACCGGGCGGATCGAACTGGACGTCACCGGCGCCCGGACCGTCGTCGCCGAGGCCGCCGGCCTGCCCCGCCCGGCGCTGGTGCTGCTCAACGACGACGACCTGACCTACTGCAAGATCCGCTTCGACGAGGAGTCGCTGGAGAACCTGCGCGCCGGCCTCGGCGACATCCGCGACGAGCTGGCCCGGGCGCTGACCTGGTCCGCGGTCTGGAACCTCACCCGGGACGGCCTGATGCCGGCCCGCGACTACGTCGCCCTGGTGCTGCGCTTCGCCGGCCAGGAGGGCAACATCGGCGTGCTCCAGTCGCTGCACGCCCAGGCCAAGACCGCCGTCGACCTGTACGCGGACCCGGCCTGGCGCGGCGAGGGCGGCCGGCTGCTCGCCGACGGCGCCCTGCGCGAGCTGCGCGAAGCCGTCCCCGGCAGCGACCACCAGCTGGCCTGGGCCCGCTTCCTCGCCCAGACCGCCGGCGGCGCCGAGCACCTCGGCCTGGTCCGCGGCCTGCTGTCCGGCAGCGCCCGGATCGACGGACTGGAGGTCGACCAGGACCTGCGCTGGTCGCTGTGGCTGGCGCTGGCCGCGTCCGGCCAGGCCTCCGACGAGGAGCTGGCCGCCGAACTGGCCGCCGACAACACCGCGAGCGGCAAGCGGCACCACACCCAGTGCCTGGCCGCCCGGCCCACCGCGGAGGCCAAGGCCGCCGCCTGGTCGGCGGTGATCGACTCGGACGAGCTGCCGAGCGCCCTGGTCGAGGCCAACACCGCGGGCTTCTCGATCCCCTCCCAGCGCGACCTGAGCGCCCTCTACGCGGCGCCGTACTTCAAGCTGCTGGAGCGGATCTGGGCCGACCGGACCATCGAGATCGCGATGCGGATCGTCGGCGGCTTCTTCCCGATCGCCCAGACCGACGAGCAGACCCTGGCCGAGGCCGACGCCTGGCTGGCCGGGCACCCGCAGGCCGCGCCCGCGCTGCGCCGTCTGGTGCTGGAGCGCCGGGACGACCTGGCCCGCGCGCTGCGGGCGCAGGCCTGCGACCGGGCCTGACGGGCCGCCCCCGGGCCCGACCGGCCGTACGCCACAACGGCCGTACGCCACAAGGGCCTTCGCCGCAACGGCCGTGGGCCCCGACCGCTCCTGGATTCCAGGCAGCGGCCGGGGCCCACGGCCGTTCGCGGTACCGGGGGCGCGCTCGGACGGCGCAGCCGACGGCGTGGCGGGGCCCGCCGCGGGTGCGTCCGCGGCGGGCCCCGGATGCGGGGCGGTCAGTCGCGGCGAAGACCGCGGTCCAGCGCGGCGATCGCGCTGCCCTGGGCGTCGTCGCCGTCCAGCGACCAGACCATCACCCCGGCCAGGTCGTTCCAGCGCGTGTACCGCGCCTTCTGGGTGAGCACCTCGGCGGTGTCGTAGCTGTAGAAGGTGGTGCCGTCGTACTTCCAGGACGCGCCGTGGTCACGGTCCAGGTAGACCTTGCCCGGCAGCGCGTTGATCTCCTGGTACGAGTGGTCGGGCGCGGCCGCGGTGGCGCTCTGGAAGAGGCCGCCGCGCTTGCCGGGGGCGACGCCGGTCCAGCCGTGGCCGTACAGCGGGGAGCCGAGGACGAGCTGCTCGGAGGGCATCCCGCGCTCCTGGTAGTGCGTCACGGCGGTGTCGGCGCTGCGCCGGCGCGGGTCCGGGTCGGTCGGGTCGGAGTACAGGTTGGCCTGGTGGTTGGCCGGGCCCTTGCCCTCCCACGGACCGTGCAGGTCGTAGGTCATCACGTTCAGCCAGTCCATCGACTCGCTGAGCAGGGGCAGTTCGAGCCGGTCGGCGACGGTCTCGTTGGCGGCCACGGCGGCGGTCAGCAGGTAGTGCTTGCCCTTCCTGCCGCTCAGGGCGTCCAGCTGGTCGCGGAACTCCTGCATCAGCAGGGTGAAGTTGCGGCCGTCCTCGGGCCGGACCACGTTGCCCGCGTCCCCGCCGCCGCCCGGGTACTCCCAGTCGACGTCGATGCCGTCGAAGACGCCCGCGGCCGCGCCCTTGCCGCCCTCCGGGGAGCCGGCCAGGACCGGCACGTCGCCCTTGAGGTAGAGGTCGATGCAGGAGGAGACGAACTTCTTGCGGGCCTCGGGGGTGGCGGCCGCGTCGGAGAAGTACTTGGACCAGCTCCAGCCGCCCAGTGAGATCACCGTGCGCAGCTGGGGGTTCTTCGCCTTGAGCTTGCGCAGCTGGTTGAAGTGGCCCTTCAGCTTCTGGCCCGGGGCGTCGGCCACGCCGTCCACCGACTCGGCCGCGGAGAAGGAGCGCTGGTAGTCGTTGTGGGCGTCACCCTGGCCGGCCTCGTTGCTCTCGAAGCAGGTGCCCTCGGCGGAGACGTTGCCGAAGGCGTAGTTGATGACGGTGAGCCTGGCCGCCTGGCCGGACTCCTGGACCCGCTTGGCGGAGCTGTCGGCGCCCCACTGGGTGAAGTAGCCGACCCGCTGGCCCTTCAGCTTCGGGCCGTGCCGTCCGTCGGCGGCGTTGGCGGTGGCGGGGGCGGCGAGCAGCGCGGCGACGGTGGCGGCGGCGAGCAGGGCTGAGGCGCGAGTGGGCATACCGGACCTGTTCTCTGAAGCGACGTCAAATGGTCTGGACCAGATGAGAGAGAGGTTTAGTCCATCTGCCGTTCACCGCACAAGGGGGCGGGCCCGGTCGGTGCAGCATGCAAAAGAGGGGCCGGACCGCGATGTGCGGTCCGGCCCCTCCTCGGGCCCGTGCGGGACTCGGCCGCCGTGCCCGGTCAGCCCATGAGCCCGATCAGCCGATGAGCGAGCGCAGCACGTACTGCAGGATGCCGCCGTTGCGGTAGTAGTCCGCCTCACCGGGGGTGTCGATGCGCACGACCGCGTCGAACTCGACGTCGCCGGCCTTGACCTTGACGGTCTTCGGGGTGCGGCCCTCGTTGAGCTCGGTCACGCCGGTGAAGGAGAAGGTCTCCTCGCCGGTCAGGCCGAGGGACTCGGCGTTCTCGCCCTCCGGGAACTGCAGCGGCAGGACGCCCATGCCGATCAGGTTCGAGCGGTGGATGCGCTCGTACGACTCGGCGATGACGGCCTTGACGCCCAGCAGCGCGGTGCCCTTGGCGGCCCAGTCGCGGGACGAGCCGGAGCCGTACTCCTTGCCGGCCAGGACGACCAGCGGGGTGCCGGCGGCCTGGTAGTTCTGCGAGGCGTCGTAGATGAACGACACCGGCGCGTCGGCCTGGGTGAAGTCGCGGGTGTAGCCGCCCTCGGTGCCCGGCGCGATCTGGTTGCGCAGGCGGATGTTGGCGAAGGTGCCGCGGATCATCACCTCGTGGTTGCCACGACGGGAACCGTAGGAGTTGAAGTCGCGCTTCTCGACACCGTTGGCGGTCAGGTACTGCGCCGCCGGGGTGCCCGGCTTGATGTTGCCGGCCGGGGAGATGTGGTCGGTGGTGACCGAGTCGCCCAGCTTGGCCAGGACGCGGGCGCCGGCGATGTCGGTCACCGGGCTCGGGGTCTTGGCCATGCCCTCGAAGTACGGGGGCTTGCGGACGTAGGTGGACTCGGCGTCCCACTCGAAGGTGTTGCCGGTCGGGACCGGGAGCGACTGCCAGCGGTGGTCACCGGCGAAGACGTCCTGGTAGCCCTTGTCGAACATGGCCTCGTCGATGGAGCCGGCGACGGTGTCGGCGACCTCCTGCTCGGACGGCCAGATGTCGGCGAGGAACACGTCGTTGCCCTCGGCGTCCTGACCCAGGGCGTCCTTGGTGATGTCGATGTTCATGTTGCCGGCGAGGGCGTAGGCGACCACCAGCGGCGGGGAGGCCAGGTAGTTCATCTTGACGTCCGGGTTGATCCGGCCCTCGAAGTTGCGGTTGCCGGAGAGCACCGAGACGACCGCGAGGTCGGCCTCGTTGACGGCGGCCGAGACCTCCTCGGGCAGCGGGCCCGAGTTGCCGATGCAGGTGACGCAGCCGTAGCCGACCAGGTTGAAGCCCAGCTTCTCCATGTACGGGAGCAGGCCGGCCTTCTCGTAGTAGTCCATGACGACCTTGGAGCCGGGCGCCAGGGTGGTCTTGACCCAGGGCTTGACGTGCAGGCCCTTCTCCACGGCCTTCTTCGCCAGCAGGGCGGCGCCCAGCATGACGGAGGGGTTGGAGGTGTTGGTGCAGGAGGTGATCGAGGCGATCACGACCGCGCCGTTGTCGATCTCGTAGGACGAGCCGTCGGGGGCGGTGACGGCGGTCGGCTTCGAGGCCTCGGCGGAGTAGGTCGGCAGCGCCTCGGCGAACCGCTCGGCGGCCTCGGCCAGGATCACGCGGTCCTGCGGGCGCTTCGGGCCGGAGATCGACGGGACGACGGTGGAGACGTCCAGCTCCAGGTACTCGGAGTAGACCGGCTCGTGCGACGGGTTGTGCCAGAGACCCTGCTCCTTGGCGTACGCCTCGACCAGGGCGAGCTGCTGCTCGTCGCGGCCGGTGAGCTTCAGGTAGTTGATGGTCTCGGCGTCGATCGGGAAGATCGCGCAGGTCGAACCGAACTCCGGCGACATGTTGCCGATGGTGGCGCGGTTGGCCAGCGGGATGGAGCCGATGCCGTCGCCGTAGAACTCGACGAACTTGCCGACCACACCGTGCTTGCGCAGCATCTCGGTGATGGTGAGCACCAGGTCGGTGGCGGTGGTGCCGGCCGGCAGCTCGCCGGTCAGCTTGAAGCCGACGACGCGCGGGATCAGCATGGAGACCGGCTGGCCGAGCATGGCGGCCTCGGCCTCGATGCCGCCGACGCCCCAGCCCAGCACGCCCAGGCCGTTGACCATGGTGGTGTGCGAGTCGGTGCCGACGCAGGTGTCCGGGTAGGCCTGGCCGCCGCGGACCATGACGGTGCGGGCCAGGTGCTCGATGTTCACCTGGTGGACGATGCCGGTGCCCGGCGGGACGACCTTGAACTCGTCGAAGGCGGTCTGGCCCCAGCGCAGGAACTGGTAGCGCTCCTTGTTGCGGCCGTACTCGATCTCGACGTTCTGGGTGAACGCGTCCTTGGTGCCGAACTTGTCGGCGATGACCGAGTGGTCGATGACCAGCTCGGCCGGGGCCAGCGGGTTGATCTTGGCCGGGTCGCCGCCCAGCTCCTTGACGGCCTCACGCATGGTGGCGAGGTCGACCACGCACGGCACGCCGGTGAAGTCCTGCATGATCACGCGGGCCGGCGTGAACTGGATCTCCTGGCTCGGCTGGGCGTTCTCGTCCCAGGCGCCGAGGGCGCGGATGTGGTCGGCGGTGATGTTCGCGCCGTCCTCCGTGCGGAGCAGGTTCTCCAGCAGCACCTTGAGGCTGTACGGCAGCCGCTCGGAACCCTCGACGGCGGAGAGCTTGAAGATCTCGTACGACTCGTCGCCCACCTGCAGCGAGCTGCGGGCGTCGAAGCTGTTCGCGGACACGACTGACTCCTTCTGGGTGCTTCGTGCGATATCCGGCCGTCACGCGGTGGTAAGGTCACCCTTACTTAGGCTGACCTTGCCCGCATCGCCGGCGAGCGCCTCTCGGCAAGTATCTTGATGTCGAGATATATCGTAAAGGGCAGTTATCTCGATGTCGAGATAAACCATAGTGCATGCCGTGGCTCACCGGTCGTCCGGGCCGCGCCGCTTGCGCTCCAGCCTGATCAGCCACACCGCACCCGCCACGACAGCCGCCGCCACCAGCAGCACCACCACAAGCTCACCACCGGAACCGCCGGTCGGCGAGGGGGCGATGTCGGCCAGCCGGATCGTCGTCACTCTTCCTCCTCCGTTCGCGCCCGGTTCACTCCCGGGCCCAGAACCAGCATCAGCAGCACCGGGAACTCCAGATAGGCGTGGTAACTCGCCAACGCGGCGTACACCGACCGGCCCCGGGTGTAATCCACGGCGAACAACAGGGCCAGCAGCAGCCCCAGGACCGCGCCCAGCCCCCAGGCCCGCACCCCGCGCAGCCCCGGCACCCGGGCGTCGAAGCGCTCCGCCGCCTCCGGCGCGTACCGCGGCAGGAACCACACCCAGACCACGTAGTGCATCGACTGGAGGAAGGCGAACACCGCCAGGAAGCGCAGCCCCGCCTGCGGCGTCAGCAGGGCCGGCGGGGTGTACGCCGCCGCCAGCCGGTCCGTCCAGCCACCGGGGCGCTGGGACAGCAGCCCGTCCAGCAGACCGCTCAACAACAGGGCCGGCACCAGCAGCACCCAGGCCGACTGCAACGCCAGGAACGCCGCACGGCCCCGCGCCAGCCGGCGCGACCACTCGGCCAGGAACAGCAGCGGCACCACGTTGTGCAGATGGGCCAGCACCACGAAGTGGTACGCGGGAAACGCCAGCGAGGCCGCGCCGGCCACCCCCAGCAGCACCACGCCCGCGAGCAGCAGCCGGGGACGGCCGCGCAGCCCGTACCGGCAGGCCGCCGCCAGCAGGCCGTACGCGAGCAGGATCTCCGCCGACTGGGCGGCCCGCGAAGGCGGCAGCAGGCGGCACAGCACGATGCCGGTCACCAGCGCCAGCAGCAGCCGCAGCAGCGGGCCGGTCAGCACGGCGGCGAAGCGGCCGGCCACGTAGCGCAGCTCCAGCACGTTGTGCAGCAGGCCGAAGACGGCCAGGCCCAGCACCGCCAGGCCGGTCGGCGCCCGCAGCGCCAGCGCCAGGGCGAGGACGGCCGACAGGGCGAAGCCCGCGAAGGGCGCGACGCCGGGCCGGGCGGCCGGGCCGGGCGCGGGCCAGGCGGCTCCCCCGGTTCCTGCGGTGCCTGCGGTTCCGGGGACGCCGGGGACGCCGGTGGTCGCGCCCGCGCTCGTGGTCGCCATGCTCCCCCTCTCCGTGGCACGATCCCCGCCGTGCGCTACCCGGTGGCCCTCGCCCTCACCCTGCTGACCGAGACGCCCGTCTACACGGCCGCCCTCGTCCGCGTCGGGCGGGTCCGACCCGGGCGGGCGGCCGCGGCCGCCGTCCTGGTCAACCTGGTGACGCACCCGCTGCTCTGGTGGACCCTCCGGCACTGGACCGACGGGCCGGCGGCAGCGTACTGGACGGGCTTCACGCTCGGCGAGGCCGCGGTCTGCGCCGTCGAGGCGCTGCTGCTGCGCCCGCTCGTTGGGCTCCGCCCGCGCGACCCGCTGCCCTGGCTCGCCGCCGGCACCGCCAACGCCGCCTCGCTGCTGGCCGGACTGCTGATCCTGTCCTGACCGCCGCCCCGTCCCCGCCCCGCCCCCGCCCGTGAGGCGGCTTCCGGGCCCCGGCATCCGGCCGGGCGGGGCAGGCACGGCGCCCACCTCGTCACGGGGCGCGAGGGGACGACAGGGATCCGCGGGACGCGCCCGCGGGCCGCCCCGGTACCGTGGCCGGTGACTCGACGTGCGGAAACGGGCAGGGGCCGACAGATGATCGTGGTGGACGCATCCGCGCTGGTACTGGCGCTCGCCGACCAGGGCCCGCGCGGGATCCGGGCCCGCGCGGAACTCGCCTCCGGCGGCGAATGGGTGGCGCCCGAGCACATCGTCATCGAGGTGATGCAGTCGCTGCGCGGGCTCTACCTGGCCAAGGAACTGACCGCCGAACGGGTCGCCGAACTCACCGGGGAACTCGCGGCGGTGACGATCCGCAAGGTCGAGGTGGCGCCGCTGCTCGGCCGGATCTGGGAGCTCAAGGACAACCTCACCCCGGACGACGCCGCGTACGTCGCGGTCGCCGAGCGGTACGGGGTGCCGCTGGTCACCGCCGACCTGCGGCTGATGCGGGCCAGCGGGCCGCGCTGCGAGATCCGGGGGATCCGGCGCGACTGAGCCGCCACGGGCCGGGTGTCCTCGGAGCCCCGGCCGCGTTAGCAGGGCGACCCCCGCCCCGCCCGTGGAAGGCCCCGTCCCGATGACCGCTCCGCTCGCCGCCGCCCTGCTGCCACTGGCCCTGCTCGTCCCCGCCACCTCGCCGGTCTCCGTCGTCGACGCCGACTTCGACCCGGCCACCGCCTTCGTCCCGCCGACCGCCATCAGCTACGCCAGCGACCTGGTGCCGTACGGCTCGCACGTTCGGATCGTCACCGACCGCTCGCTGCCCGGGCGGACGGTGCTCACCCTGACGGCCTCCGGGCTCGCCCCCGGCCACGAGTTCCCGGTGCACCTGCACACCGGCGGCTGCGGGGCCGACCCGGCCTCCTCCGGGCCGCACTACCAGGACGAGGTCGACCCGGTGCAGCCGTCCAGCGACCCGGTGTACGCCAACGAGCGCAACGAGCTGCGGCTGGTGCTGCGCACCGACGGGCGGGGCGCGGGCAGTGCCAGCACCGCGGTGGCCTGGCAGCCGCGGCCGGGCGAGGCCCGCTCGCTGGTGCTGCACGCGGGCACCCCGGCCGGCCCGCACGCGGCGGGCGACCGGGTGGCCTGCGTCAAGCTGGACGGCTGAGGCCGGGCGCCGAGCCGAGCCGGCCCCGGCCCGGCGGCCTCCGCGACCTCCGCGGCCTCCGGGCCGGGTCGGGTCGGGGCCAGTCAGGGCCGGTCAGGAGCCGAGGGTGGCGACCAGCACCGCCTTGATGGTGTGCAGCCGGTTCTCGGCCTGGTCGAACACGATGGAGTGCGCCGACTCGAACAGCTCGTCGGTGCACTCCAGCTCGGTCATGCCGGTCGCCTCGTGCATCTGCCGCCCGACCACCGTGCCGAGGTCGTGGAAGGCGGGCAGGCAGTGCAGGAACTTCACGTCCGGGTTGCCGGTGGCCCGGACGGTGCCCATGGAGACCTGGTACGGCTTGAGCAGCTCGATCCGCTCGGTCCAGACCTCCTTGGGCTCGCCCATCGAGACCCAGACGTCGGTGTAGAGGAAGTCGGCACCGGCCACGCCCTCGGCCACGTCCTCGGTCAGGGTGATCCGGGCGCCGGTCGTCCCGGCCAGGGCCTGCGCCGACTTCTGCACCTCCTCGGTGGGCCAGAGCGCGCGCGGGGCGACGATCCGGATGTCCATGCCGAGCAGGGCGCCGGTGACCAGCAGCGAGTTGCCCATGTTGGAGCGGGCGTCGCCGAGGTAGGCGAGGGCGACCTCGGACAGCGGCTTGGCGGTGTGCTCGGTGACGGTGAGCACGTCGGCCAGCATCTGGGTGGGGTGCCACTCGTCGGTCAGGCCGTTCCAGACCGGGACGCCGGCGTACTCGGCCAGCTCCTCGACGACCTCCTGGCCGTGGCCGCGGTACTCGATGCCGTCGAACATCCGGCCGAGCACCCGCGCGGTGTCCTTGATGGACTCCTTGTGGCCGATCTGCGAGCCCGCGGGGTCCAGGTAGGTGGTGGTGGCGCCCTGGTCGTGGGCGGCGACCTCGAAGGCGCAGCGGGTGCGGGTGGAGGTCTTCTCGAAGATCAGCGCGATGTTCTTGCCGCGCAGCCGGGGCTGCTCGGTGCCCGCGTACTTCGCCGCCTTGAGCGTGGCGGCGAGGTCCACCAGGAAGCGGAACTCCTGGGGCGTGAAGTCGAGCTCCTTGAGGAAGTGCCTGTTCCGGAGGTTGAAGGCCATGCCGGGCTCCTGGGGTGACGGGACTACGGGAAAGCGGCAAGTCTATACGATGCTCGGAATTTCTATACAGAGGCGGGCCGGAGAAGGGGAGCCCACGGGGAGCTCCCCTCCTCCGGCACCGCCCTCACAGCCGCGGGTCGACCGGCTCCGACTCCAGCGCGAGCACCGCGAAGACCGGCTCGTGCACCCGCCACAGCGGCTCCCCCGCCGCCAGCCGGTCCAGCGCCTCCAGGCCCAGCGCGTACTCGCGCAGCGCCAGCGAGCGCTTGTGGCCCAGCGCGCGCAGGCGCAGCCGGTCGAGGTGCTCGGTGTAGTCCGGACCGTAGATGATCCGCAGGTACTCCCGGCCGCGCACCTTCACGCCGGGCTGCACCAGGCCGCCCGGCCGGCCCTCGCCGCGCGCGGTGCGCACCAGCGAGGCCAGCGGCTTGACCACCATGCCCTCACCGCCCGCCGCGGTCAGCTCCTCCCACCAGGCGGTGGCCGCGGCCGTCGAGGCCTCGTCCTCGGTGTCCACCAGGATCCGGCGGGTGCGGTGCAGCACCGGCTCCCTCCGGGGCTCCGGGCGCTCCTGGTGCTCCGTGCCGTCGGCGGAGCCGGGCGCGCCAGGCCCGTCGGACGCGCCAGGCCCATCGGGCGCGTCGGCGGCCACCAGGCGGTCGATCCAGGCCAGGTGCTCGTCGTGCGGGCGCACCGCGAGGTTCGCCCCCTCGGCCGCGAGCAGCTGGAACGGCGCGAGCCGGATGCCCGACAGGCCCTCGGTCGGCCAGCAGTAGCGCCGGTACGCCTCGGTGAACGCCCGCGCGTCGGCCGCGCGCTGCCGCTGGCGGGCGGTCGGACCGGCCAGGTCCAGGCCCCGCCCGGCCGCCCGCTCCAGCGCGGACAGCACCTCCGGCAGGGCGGCGCCCGCCGCCGCGCCGACCGCCGCGTACTGGCGGCGCAGCAGCTCCACCGCCTTCAGCGACCAGGGCATCAGCTCGGCGTCCAGCAGCAGCCAGTCGGTGCCCAGCTCCTCGAACAGCCCGGACCGCTCGGCGGCCGCCCGGACCCGGTCGAGCACGGCGCCGGTCAACTCCTCGTCGGCGAGGAAGGCACGGCCGGTCCGGGTCCAGATCGCGCCGGGGCCGGCCACGCCGAAGCGGCGCTCCAGCGCGGCCCCGTCCCGGGCGACCAGCAGCACCGCGCGCGAGCCCATGTGCTTCTCCTCGCAGACCAGGTGCCGCACGCCGTCCGCCCGGTAGCCGAGGAAGGCCTCCTCCGGGTGCTCCAGGTAGCCCTCCCGGCGGGAGGTGGCGCTCGGCGCCATCGTCGGCGGCAGGTAGGCGAGCAGCCGCGGGTCCAGCGCGAAGCGGCTCATCACCTCCAGCGCGGCGGCCGCGTTCTCCTCCCGCACGGCCACCCGCCCGTGCAGCCCGGTCTCGACGGTCCGGCGCCCGGCCACATCGGCGAGGTCCAGCGGACGGCCCTCGCGGGCGCCCGGCGCGTCGGTGATCAGCGGGCGGACCGGGGCGTACCACTCGCGCTCGGCCTCGACGCTCACCAGCTCGCGTTCCGGGTAGCGCAGCGCGGTCAGACTGCCGCCGAAGACGCAGCCGGTGTCCAGGCAGACGGTGTTGTTGACGAAGCTCGCCGACGGCACCGGGGTGTGGCCGTAGACCACCAGCGCCCGGCCCCGGTACTCCTCCGCCCACGGGTAGCGCACCGGCAGGCCGTACTCGTCGGTCTCGCCGGTGGTCTCCCCGTACAGCGCGTGCGAGCGGACCCGGCCGGAGTTGCGGCCGTGGTACCTCTCCGGCAGGCCGGCGTGGCAGACCACCAGGGCGCCGCCGTCCAGCAGGTAGTGGCTGACCAGGCCGCGCATGAACGCGCGGGCCTCGGCCCGGAACTCCTCGCTCTCCCCGGCCAGCTGGTCCAGCGACTCCTGGAGGCCGTAGGCGACGTTGACCTTCTTGCCGTCCAGCGCCCGGCCGAGCTTGTTCTCGTGGTTGCCCGGCACGCAGAGCGCGTGGCCGGCCGCCACCATGCCCATCACCAGGCGCAGCACGCCCGGGGTGTCCGGGCCGCGGTCGACCAGGTCGCCGACGAAGACGGCGGTGCGGCCCGCGGGGTGCGCCGCGTCCACCGGGCGGCCCCCGGCGTCCCGGGTGAGGGTGTAGCCGAGCCTGGTCAGCAGGGTCTCCAGCTCGGAGCGGCAGCCGTGGATGTCGCCGACGATGTCGAACGGGCCGGTGAGGTGGCGCAGGTCGTTGTAGCGCTTCTCCAGCTCGACCCCGGCCGCCGCCACCTCGGCCTCGCCGCGCAGGACGTGCACCTTTCGGAAGCCCTCTCGCTCCAGACCCCGGAGGGAACGGCGCAGCTCGCGGTGCTGGCGGGGGATCACGTGGGCCGGCAGCCGACGGTCCGGGCGGGAGCGGTTGCGCTCGGCGCACACCCCCGGCGGGACGTCCAGGACGATCGCGATCGGCAGCACGTCGTGCTCGCGGGCGATCGCGACCAGCTGACGGCGGGCCTCGGGCTGGACGTTGGTGGCGTCCACGACGGTCAGCCGGCCGGCCGCCAGGCGCTTGCCGACGATGTAGTGCAGGACGTCGAAGGCCTCGGCGGAGGCGGACTGGTCGTTCTCGTCGTCGGCGACCAGGCCCCGGCAGAAGTCGGAGGAGATCACCTGGGTGGGCAGGAAGTGGCGACGGGCGAAGGTGGACTTGCCCGCGCCGCTGGTGCCGATCAGGACGACGAGGGAGACGTCGGTGACGGGGAGGCGGCGGGGGGTGGTGCTCTCCGCGTGGTCCTGGCCCTGGTCGTCGCCAGGGGTGTCGGTCGTGTCATCGGTCATCGGGGCTCGCCTCCTTCGGGCGTCGTGGTCGCGGTGAACAGGGCCAGCTGGGTCGGGGCGCCGACCTCCTCGTCCTCCGGGCCGACCGGGCGCAGCTCCACGGTGTAGCCGTACGCGGCGGCGACCTTCCCGGCCCAGGCGCGGAACTCGGCCCGGGACCACTCGAAGCGGTGGTCGGCGTGCCGGACGGCGCCCGCCGGCAGGCTCTCCCAGCGGACGTTGTACTCGGCGTTCGGCGTGGTGACCACGACCGTCCTCGGCCGGGCGGCGCCGAACACCGCGTACTCCAGCGCGGGCAGCCGCGGCAGGTCCAGGTGCTCGATCACCTCGCACAGCACCGCCGCGTCGAAGCCCTTGAGCCGTGCGTCGGTGTAGGTGAGCGCTCCCTGTACCAGCGCCACCCGGGCCGCCTGACGCTCCGGCAACCGCTCCAGGCCCAGCTTACGACTCGCCGCCCGCAGCGCCCGGACGGAGACGTCCACGCCGAGGATCCCGGTGAACCGGGGGTCCTTGAGCAGCTCGCCGATCAACTCGCCCTGGCCGCAACCGAGATCGGCGACACGGGCGGCACCGCTCTCACGCAGCGCGGTGAGGATCGCGGCGCGGCGCCGCTCGGCGAGGGAGGGCTGCCGGGGCTCCGACTGCTCCCCGACCTCCTCCTCGGCCCGGACCTCCGCCCCGGGCCCGACCTCCTCCTCGGGCCGGTCGTCGACCGCGTTGTCGATCTCCTCGACCTCGCGGTCGTCGGCCTCCGCCAGCCGGGCCAGCTCCAGGCGCTCCATCGCGGCCCGGGCCAGCGACCAGCGCCGGGCCAGGTAGCGGCGGGTGATCAGGGCGCGCTCCGGGTGCGCCGCCAGCCAGCCCTGGCCGGCGGCGAGCAGCTTGTCCACCTCGTCCGGGGCGACCCAGTAGTGCTTGGCACCGTCCAGCACCGGCAGCAGCACGTACAGCTGCTGGAGCGCGTCGGCGAGCCGTACCGTTCCGGAGGAGAGCGCGATCCGCACGTAGCGGGACTCGCCCCACTCGGGGAACGACTCGTCCAGCGGGATCGCCGTCGCCTCGACCTGCCAGCCCAGCGGTTCGAACAGCCGGACCACCAGGGCCGGGCCGCCGCCGTCACCCGCGCCGTTGGCGGGCACGGCGGGCAGGTCGATGCGCAGCGGACGGGCCCGCCCGGGCAGTTCGGGCCGGGCCGGGCAGGCGCCCTTCATCGCGGACCGGAACACCGTCCGCAGCGCCACCGCGAGCAGCGAGGACGCCGCGTACGGGCGGTCGTTGACGTACTGGGAGAGCGCGAAGTCGGGCGAGCCGCCGCGCCCCCTGCCGTCGCCCCGGCCCTTGCGGACCAGTGCGATCGGGTCGATGTCCAGCAGCAGCACCGCGGTGCAGACCTCGTCCCCCGCCTCGGGGTAGAAGACGTGCGCCTCGCCGTGCGACGTGGTGAACCGCTGGACCTTGTCGGGGTGCTTGTGCAGCAGGAACCCGAGGTCCGCGGCCGGGTCCTCGGCGCTGCCGGTGGTGGAGATCGACATGAACACCCGCTGAAGTATTGCCCAGCGCCGGGGCGGCGAGCACCGGGTTTTCCCGCCCCGCGGACCGCCGACCAGCAGGTCCGACGGGTGTGTCCGCCCGGCGGGCGTGTTCGGCACCGGGGCCCCGCATTGGTTAACGTGCACGGTGTGACTGCTGAATCCACCTCGCTCGAATCCACCTCCCCGGCGAACGGCGCCGTGGCCGCCGGTCTGGCCACCATCGCCGCCGACGGCACCGTCCTCGACACCTGGTTCCCCGCCCCCGTGCTGGCCGCCGAGCCCGGCCCGGCCGGCACCGTCCGCCTGACCGCCGAGCAGGCCGAGGCCGAGCTCGGCGCCGGCGCGGCCGAGGCGCTGCGCGCCGACGCGCGCCGTGGCGTCGAGGTGGTCGCCGTGCGCACCACCATCGCCTCGCTGGACGAGAAGCCGCTCGACACCCACGACGTGTACCTGCGGCTGCACCTGCTCAGCCACCGTCTGGTCAAGCCGCACGGCCAGAACCTGGACGGCGTCTTCGGCCTGCTGGCCAACGTCGCGTGGACCAGCATCGGCCCCGTCCCGGTGGACAAGGTCGAGCAGGCCCGCCTGGCCGTGCGCGCCCAGGGCGGCCAGCTGGCCGTGTACGGGATCGACAAGTTCCCGCGGATGACCGACTACGTCGCCCCGACCGGTGTGCGCATCGCCCACGCCGACCGCGTCCGGCTCGGCGCGCACCTGGCCGTCGGCACCACCGTGATGCACGAGGGCTTCGTCAACTTCAACGCCGGCACCCTGGGCACCTCCATGGTCGAGGGCCGGATCAGCGCGGGCGTCGTCGTCGGCGACCACAGCGACATCGGCGGCGGCGCCTCGATCATGGGCACCCTGTCCGGCGGCGGCAAGCAGGTCGTCTCGGTCGGCGAGCGCTGCCTGCTCGGCGCCAACGCGGGCATCGGCATCTCGCTCGGCAGCGACTGCGTGGTCGAGGCCGGCCTGTACGTGACCGCCGGCACCCGGGTCACCACCCCGGACGGCACGGTGGCCAAGGCCGTCGAGCTGTCCGGCCAGGACAACCTGCTGTTCCGCCGCAACTCGCAGAGCGGCGCGGTCGAGGTCATCGCCCGCTCCGGCTCCTGGGGCGGCCTGAACGCCGACCTGCACGCCCACAACTGACCTGCGGGCAGCGACTGTCGGGGTCCGGCGCCGGGCGGCGCCGGGCCCCGCTCGTGTCCCGGGGCCGCTCGCGCCTCGGGGTCCGCTCCCGTCCCGGCGTCCGTTCCCGTCCCCGGCGTCCGTTCCGTCTCCGGCGTCCGGCCGCGGGTGGGATCCGGCCGCGGGTGGAGCGGCCCACCCGTGCGGACCTCAGGGCTTGCGGTGGCGCCCCGGTGCCTTCCTCGGCCGCCGCACCGAGCGCCCGGGCCGCGGTGCGCCGCCGCCCTCGATGCCGTGGAGGATCCGCTGAGCGGCGGCGTAGTCCTCGGCCACCGTCTCCGGCAGCCACTGGTAGCCGTCCCAGCGCACGATCAGCCTCGGTTCGCCCGGCGCCACATGGGCGCCCCGCTGCCGCCCGTCCATCAGCCGTACGGCCCGCAACTGCCCGACCGGCCACAGCCGTTGCTCCCGCCTGGCCGCCCACGACGCCAGCGGTTCCTCCTCGTCCATCGCCCCAGTCCGGCCTCCCTCAGCCGTCGCCCGACACTCGCGTCACCCGACCGGGCGATGTGCGTTTCGGCCCCTCCGCTCCCTCCTTCCGCAACCCGCTCCCTTCGCCGCCGCCGGCTCACGAACTCCTGAGGACCACCAGCCGCTGGGTGGCCCTGGTCATCGCGACATAGCGGTCGACCGCGCCCTCGACCCCACCGCCGAACGCCTCCGGATCCACCAGGACGACCAGGTCGAACTCGAGTCCCTTGGACAGCTCCGGGGTCAGCGACCGGACCCGCGGCCGCGCCTCGAACCCGGGGGCGCCGATCACACAGGCGATCCCCTCGGCGTGGTCGGCGAGCCAGCCGTCCAGGACGGCGTCCAGCTCCGCCACCGACCCGTGCACGACGGGGATGCCGCTGCTGCGGACGGAGGTCGGCACGTTGGCGTCCGGCAGCGCGGCCCGGATCGCGGGCTCGGCCTCGGCCATGACCTCCTCCGGTGTCCGGTAGTTGATGCTCAGCGAGGCCACCGTGGTCCGGTCGAGCCCGATCCGCTCCAACCGCTCCTGCCAGGACTCCGTGAAGCCGTGCCTGGCCTGCGCCCGGTCCCCGACGATGGTGAAGCTCCGGGACGGGCAGCGCAGCAGCAGCATCTGCCACTCGGCGTCGGTCAGCTCCTGGGCCTCGTCCACCACGATGTGCGCGAACGGCCCGGCGAGCGGTTCCGGGTCGGCGACGGGCAGGGCCGTCTCGTCGACCAGGGTGTCCTGGAGGTCGCGGCCGCGCAGCATCGTCACCGCGCCCTCGCCGTCGTCGTCGGCCTGCAGCAGGTCGCCGATGACGTCGGCCATCCGCGCGCGCTCGGCGGCGGCCGCGGCCTCCCGCCGACGCCGGCGCCGGTCCGCCTCCGGATCGCCCAGCCGCTGCCGGGCCGCGTCCAGGAGCGGCAGGTCGGACACCGTCCAGGCCTGGGGCGCGTCCTTGCGCTGGAGCCTGCGGACGTCCTCGGCTGCGAGCCAGGGCGCGCACATCCGCAGGTAGGCGGGCACCGACCAAAGGTCGCCGACCAGCTCGGCCGCGTCGAGCAGCGGCCAGGCCCGGTTGAGCGTCTCGACCAGCTCCCGGTCCTGCCGCAGCGACCGGCGGAACAGCTCGGGCGAGACCCCCTCGTCCTCGTCCAGCTTGTGCATCAGGATCGTGGCCAGCTCCTCCCAGATCTGCTCGCGGGCCTCGTTGTGCGGGGTGCCCGGGTCCGGCGCGTCGAACGCGTCGGACCAGTCCTCGGCGCTCAGCCAGAGGTCGGCCCAGTGGGTGGTGACCTCCAGCCCCTCGGTGGGCGGCTCCTCGTAGAACCGGACGGCCTTCTCGATCGCCCTCACCATGTCGGCCGAGGACTTCAGCCGGGCCGCCTCCGGGTCGGCCTCGGCCCCGGCCTTCGCCCCTTCGGCGACGAGGTCCCGCACGGTGCAGGTGCGCACCCCCTCCTCGCCGAGGCTCGGCAGGACGTCGGCGACGTAGGCCAGGTAGGGCTGGTGCGGGCCGACGAACAGCACCCCGCCCCGCCGGTGGCCGAGCCGGGGGTCGGAGTAGAGCAGGTACGCGGAGCGGTGCAGGGCGACGACCGTCTTGCCGGTGCCCGGGCCGCCGTCCACCACCAGGGCGCCCCGGGAGCCGGCCCGGATGATGGCGTCCTGGTCGGCCTGGATGGTGGCCAGCACGTCCCGCATCCGGGCCGACCGGCCGCCGCCCAGGCCGGCGATGAACGCGGACTGGTCGTCCAGCGCGGCGCGCCCCTCCAGGGCCTCGGCGGTGAACACCTCGTCCCAGTAGTCGGCGATCCGGCCACCGGTCCAGCGGTACCGGCGCCGGCTCACCAGGCCCATCGGATCGGCGTGGGTGGCCCCGAAGAACGGCTCGGCCGCGGGCGAGCGCCAGTCGACCAGCAGCCGTCGCCCCGCGCTGTCGGTGAGGCCGAGCCGCCCGATGTACACCGGCTCCGGGTCGTCGGCGAGGACGACCCGGCCGAGGCACAGGTCCAGGCCGAAGCGGCGCAGGGCGCGCAGCCGACCGGTCAGCCTGTGCACCTCGATGTCCCGGTCCATCGCCTCCCGGCCGAGGCCGCCCGGCGCGCGGCGCAGCGCGTCGAGGCGGCCGGACAGGCCAGTGATCGCCTCTTCCAGGCTCTCCGCGACGGCCGCGAAGTGCCGCTCGTCCTCGCCGATCAGTGCCGGGTCGGCCTTGGCGGCGAGGCGGGCGGGAAGGTCGAACGCACTGGTGGTCCGGCTGTTCATGGCATCAGCTCCGATCTGAGGCCTGCGATTGTGCGCCAGCACGGGGGCCTTGCCGCAAGACCCCCCGTGCGCTATACGTTGAGAGTGGCAAGGGGTGGGTTCTCCCCCTGGTCGTCCCGGTTCATCCCCGGCTCCTGTCCGGGCATGTCGACCACGCCGCGCTCCGCATCATCGGTCGCATCCCCGCTCCGCGACGCCCGGGGCCCGCTCCGCAACGCGCCCGGGGCCGTTCCGCGCCTAGCCGAGGCGGCACCGCGACGGCAACCCCGGCTCACCCGGGAGGCTTACCCCGCAGCGGAGTTGGACCGCATCGGGTGGTGTCCGGGTGACGGCGTCCGGAGCGGTTCGTTGGGTGCTACGGCGGGGGTGGGTGCCCCGGTGGCGGGCGACTGCCGCCTCCCGCCGTGCGGTCCGAGCCACCGTCGGCCGCTCCACACCGCACCACCGATGCGAAGAGGTCCCGTCATGTCCGAACCATCTGCCACGCCGCAGTTCCCGAGCAGCCCGACGGGCTCGGCCGACGGCACCTCGGCCGGACCCGCCAGCCCCAAGAGCCTGCTGGAGCAGATGCAGGAACTGCTCGCCTCCGTCTCCGCGGACCTCGCCGAACTCCAGGGCTCCGTCCCCGGGAGCGCCGACTCCACCGCCTACCCGACCGGCACGGACACCTCCGAGACCTCGGACACGCAGGGCACCCGGTAGCCCTCCACCGGTTCCTCCTCGGCCGGCCCGCCCTCACCGGGCGGGCCGCCGCCGGAGGGCGAGCCGCCGCGGCTCCCGGCACCGCCGCCGCTACCGCCCGACGGAGCGGTGTCGCCCGGCGGGCCGAGCCGGACCACCAGTAACGGCGCCCCGCCGCCGACCTGCTCCCGCTCCCGCTCGGCCCCACCGAGCGCCGCGGGCTGCGCCTCCCCGGCCCGGACCGCCGCCTCACGCAGCCGTACGGTGAGGTCCTTGCACTCCGACACCGCGTCCACACCGTCGATGCACGTCCAGTAGAGGCTCTCGGTGTCCGCCCCGCAGGCGAGCACCACCAGCGTCTCGCCGACGTCCCGGAGCAATCCGTCCAGCGCCCCCAGGGCCGGCGCCAAGTCCCCCAGGTCGGTGAGCCGCGCGGCCCGGCCCCCGCTCACCAGGGCGGCCCGGACCACGGAGCGGTCCAGGCAGACCGCCGCGTGCGCCCCGGCCTCGGACAGCTGCTGCCCCAGCCCGGTCAGCTCCTCGTCCTCCGACTCCGCCAGCCTGGCGCCCACCGCCTCGGTGAGCAGCGCGGCCTGCCGCGCCTCGGCCAGCACGTCCGGTACGTGCCTGGCCTCGGCCAGGGCGTGCCGGGCCGTCTTGATCAGTCGCAGCGCCTCCATGGCCACCGCTCCCCTCGCTCGCTGTCGCCGTCGACCCGGGCCGCCGGGAGGGGCGGTCCGAGGGGTGACGGCTGGTCACGGCGAAAGCGTGCGAGGAAGAGCGCGGACGCGCATCCACGGTGTCAGAAGCTGTGGAAAAGTCGGGGGCTGTGGATGAATTCCTTCCCTCACAAGGGTTGGTCGTCCACGTCCGAGTTGACGCCGAGCACATTTTCATCGGCGCCGACCGCGTGTTCACCGGCGCCGACCGCGTTTTCCCCGCCGGCGACCGCGTGCTCACCGCTGTCGACCGCGCCCTCCGGCGCCGGGAAGCGGAGTTCGTTCCGCTCGATCTTGGCCGCCAGGGCCTCCAGCGGATCCACCCCGACCGCGGTGCAGAACTGCAGCAGGTACGCCAGCACGTCCGCGACCTCGTCGTGCACCCGGTGCGCGCGGTCCGGGTCGGACATCACCGCGCCGGCCTGCTCGGGCGTCAGCCACTGGAAGATCTCCAGCAGCTCCCCCGCTTCCACGCTCAACGCCGCCGCCAGGTTCTTCGGGGTGTGGAAGGGCTCCCACCGCCGGGCCGCCGCGAAGTCCACCAGCCGCTGCCGCAAGGCCTCAACGGTGGGCTCCGCCGGCCCCGTCACTCGTTCGCTCACCCCTCCAGGTCTACCGCATCAAGACCCGCCGCCCCACCGTCCACCGGAAACGCCCCGCTGCCGGCCGGAGCTCCCGCGAGCCCGGCCGGCCCCTCCGACGCCCCCGCCGGCCCCTCCGTCAACCCCGCCGCCGACCGGCCCGCGCCCGCCGCGGCCCCGTCGTCGGCGTCCCCGGCCTCCCCCGCCGCCTCCCCGCGCCCGCCCTGGACCGGCACCCGCGCCGTCTCCGTCCGCAGCACCGTGAACCCCGAGTCGGGATCCCGCCGGCACTCCACCAGCACCATCCCGCCCCCGGGCGTGCCGCCCAGGACCTCCCGCGCCGCCGCCGGCTCCTGCAGGGCCGCGACCACCCGCAGCTGGCGGCGCTCCGCCATGTCCCGGGCCAGCCGCAGCAGTGTGGCGGCCTGCTCCGCGGAGAGCCCCGCGCCCAGGTCCTCGGCCAGCACCGTGAGCTGCCGGTGCGCCCAGGGCACCTCGGCGGCCACGTCGAGGTCGAGCACCCCGGCCCCGGTCAGCAGCACCGCGGCGAAGGCGAGGTGGCGCAGCATGCCGTCGGAGGCCTGGTCGGCCCCGGTGCGTCCGAGGACGCCCTCGTCGAAGACGGCGAGGACCTTCCGCACGCCCGCGCTCTCCCGCTCGGCCAGGGTGAGCCCGAGCAGCGGGTGCGGCGCGGCGGACTGCACCGCGCGCAGCAGCTGCCCGTACCGGCGCGGGCACTCGTTGCTCAGCCGGGCGACGACGGCGGAGATGTTGGCGGCGTTGCCGCGCAGCCGGGCCTGCGGGTCGGCGCGGGCCCAGCCGCGCATCAGTGCGGGGACGGGGTGCAGCGGGAAGACCTCGCGCAGCGCCGTGAGCAGGTCCTCGGTGGCGGCGAGGACGAGGCACTCGCCGGCCGACGAGCCCGCGACCCGCAGCGGCAGCTGCGCGGTGATCATCGTGCCGCTGGGGAACGGCGCCCGGATGTCGCCCTGGCGGGTGTCGTTGTGCCAGCAGACGTTGACCCGCCGGTTGCGGACGTCCTGCTCCCCGGTGTCCATCAGGGTCCGGCCGTCGAGGGTGAGCGACTCCCGGGCGATCCGGACCGGGCCGTCGGTGCGGATCACCACGTCGAGCCGGATCAGGCCGTGCGGCGAGCGGACGGTGCAGCCGAGGATGATCGCGTCCCGCCCGTGCGGCACGCACCCGTCCAGGCCTCCGCGGACGGCCTCGGCGAGCGGACCGGTGCGGTCGGGCAGCCCGTCCAGCGAGTCGGCGATCTCCTCGCCGAGGGCGAGCCGGGAGAGCACGGCCAGCGCGTCGAGGGCGTTGGACTTGCCGACCCCGGCGGGCCCGTGCAGCACGGTGAGGGGCGCGAGCGGCAGCACGGCGCGCCGGTAGGACTTGAACGAGGTGAGCCGGAGCTCCTCGACGGTGGGGCGCGGCACGGGCGGCCGGTCGGGCCGTGGGGCGCCCGTTCGGAGGTGGGACGGCCCTGCGGGCCTGGTGGCGTCGCGGTTCACCTGTCGGACGTTAGCCGCAGGCCGACCGGAAGAAACGTGCCTGCGCGGCAGATTCATCCCAACGTGGCGCTCAGCGCCGGTACGCGGCCACCGTCACCGAGGCCGTCACCTCGACCGGCTCCGGCAGTTCCGCGAGCGCGGCACCGAGCCGCTCCGGATCGGTGTGCCAGGCGCTCGGCCCCATGCCGACGACGGTGCGCACGTCCTGCGGGCCGAGCCGCAGGGTGAACTCGACCTCCCGCCGCCCGGCGGGCTCCAGGTACGGTCCGAGCTTCTCGTCGATCCGCCGCTGCTTCTCCTCGTCCACCGACAACAGGCCTAGTGCGTCGACGAGTTCGCGCAGGTGGCGGGCGGTCGGCGAGACCAGCAACAGGGTGCCGCCGGGGCGCAGCACCCGGCGGATCTCGGGCCCGTTGCGCGGGGCGAACACGTTGAGCATCAGCTCGGCCGAGGCGTCCCGCAGCGGCAGCGGGCGCCAGGCGTCGCACACCACGGCGCCGATCCGGGGGTGCGCCTTGACGGCGCGGCGCAGCGCGAACTTGGAGATGTCCAGGGCCGCGCCGACCGTGCCGGGCAGGGCGTCCAGGACGTGCGCCAGGTAGTGGCCGGTGCCGGCGCCGAGGTCGGCGACCAGCCCACCGGGCTCACCGGCGACGACGGCGGAGGCCGCCCGCGCCAGCGCCTCGGCGATCGGCCGGTAGTGCCCGGCGGCGAGGAAGTCCGCGCGGGCCGCGACCATCTCGGCGGTGTCCCCGGTGCCGGTGTGGGCGTCGCCGGCGAGGAGGCTGACGTAGCCCTGCTTGGCGAGGTCGAAGCTGTGCCCGGCCGGGCAGCGCAGGCTGCGGTCGTGCCGGGTGAGGGCCTGCGCGCAGTGCGGGCAGGCCAGGTAGCGCTCGATGTCCTGGAGCAAGGTTCCGTCTTCTCTCGCCGTACGCCCCGGCCGGTCGGGGCGCCAGCCAGCCTAACGACCCCGACGGACCCGCGCCCCGGGCCGCCACCCCGGCCCGGCACCGACGGGCCCACGCCCCCGGCCACGTCTGCCGGCCCTACCCCACGCCCCTCCCGAGTCCTGCGAGCGCCCGCCCCGCGGGGCCCCGCCGCGCGCGGTCCTGCCCCGCGAGCACCGGCCCCCGCTGCGCCCCGACCCGCAGCGCCAGCGCCACCAGCGCCTCCGGCGCGCCGGGGCGGCCGCGCACTCCGGGAAAGGCGTTGACGTCCACGATGACCGGCTCGGCGGGCCCGTCGAGCAGGTCGACCCCGTACACGTCGAGCCCGAACACCTCGCCGACGCGCAGCGCGAGCGCGGCCCGCGCGGCGGACGGCTGCCAGTCCTCCGCCCGCCCCGACTTCCCCGTGCCGGTGGCGAGCTCGGACTGCCGCCGGGCCGCGAACACCTGTCCGTCGACCACCCACAGCTTCTGGTCCCAGCCCGTCCCCGGGACGAACGGCTGCGTGACGACCGGCTCCTCGGGCCAGCGCTCGGCGAGTTCGCGCAACCGGGCCGGGCCGTCCACCCGGGCGACCAGGTCGTGCCGCCTGCTGTGCCGGCTCTTGACCACGAACGGGTAGGCCGGATCGGCGAGTTCGCCCAAGCATCCGGCCGCGTCCGTGGCCGCGAAGGGCAGCCCGGCGGCGCGGGCGAGGTCGGCCATCCGCACCCGGTCCTGGCACAGCCCGGTGGCCGCCGCCGAGTTGACCACCGGCACGCCCCGCCGCTCCAGCTCCGCGGCCAGCGCCAGCGCCTGAGGCGTGCGGGCCTTGAGCAGGCAGACGTCGGCGAGCCCGGTCACGGGCCCGGCGGGCGGGACGACCGCCACCTCGTGCCCCCGGCGCACCAGCAGTTCGGCCGCCGAGGCCAGCACCGGATGCCCCGGGTCGCCGGTGATCAGTCCGACCTTCACAGCAACTCCCCCTCGCCGAAGCCGAGTTGACCGTAGGCGTCGCCGCCCGCGGGCACCAGCTCGACCGGCCCCCCGGGCACCAGTTCGGCGGGCCCGCCGGGCACCGACACGGCCGTCCCGCTGCGCGCGAGCCGCAGCACCGCCCGGGAGACCCGGGCCACCGCGTCCGGCACCTGCCGGAAACTCGGGAAGTCGTTGACGTCCACCACCACCGGCCCGTCCGGCCCCAGCAGCACGTCGACCCCGTACAGGTCCAGCCCGAACACCTCGCCGACCTGCGCCACGATCCGCGCGACGCTCCCCGGCAGCGGCACCTGCCGTTCGCGCACGCCCTGCCCCGGGTGCAGCGGGGAGGAACGTTCCGTCGCGAAGAGCTCGCCGTCGACGCAGTACACCTTGAGGTCGGTCCCGGAGTTGGGCACGTACGGCTGGGCGATCAGCAGCCCCTCCCCCGCCAGCTCAGGCCCGACCTCCAGCAGCTGGTCGGGGCTGCGCACCAGCCGGACGGCGCGCCCGGAGCTGCCGTCGGCGGGCTTGACCACGAGCGGGTACTCGGCGGCCGGGATCTCCGCCAGCCGTTCCCAGCGCGCGGCCGCGTACGTCACCGGTACGGGCAGCCCCCGGGTGCGGCCGATGACCGCGGCGAGCGCCTTGTCCCGGACCCCGCGGATCGAGCGCACGTCGTTCACCGTGGTGAGGCCGACGGCGGCGGCCGACTCCAGCAGGGTCAGCCCGGGCCCGCCGGACACGGTCTTGAGCACCCAGGCGTCGTGACTGCCGGCCCGGACCTCCTCGGAGATCGCCAGCAGCGAGTCCCCGGGGCGCAGCACGTCCACCCGGTGTCCCCACGCCGTGAGTTGGCGTGCCACGTCGAGCGGCATGCCGTCGTGCCGGTAGTGTTCCTCCACCAGAAAGCAGAGCCTCATGGGCCTGTCTTCCCCCTTGCCTCGCCTAGTGCAGACGTCCGCCGTCCCCCTCGGCAGAGCTGTAAAGCCTTCAGCATGCACGCTGTGTTCGCACAAGATCGCTGCGAGCGGGTAAGCGTTCGGCAACAATCGGCCCCCGGGGAGACGTCGAGGGGCACCGGGAGGGCGGCGAGGGCCCTGGGACGTGCCCCGGAAATCCGGTGGCACCGCGTCACAGCCCCTGCTTGGATGCACGCCGTGACCCCTGTTGATCATGTTCCCGACCGCCCCCTGCTCGACGAGATCGAGCGCTACTACGACGCCGTGCCGCGCAGCGCCGCCCGCACGGAGGACTTCGGACCGCTGACCCTGTTCGTCCGCGACGGGGGCGGCTGGCCGTACTACGCCCGCCCGGCCCTCGGCCACGGCGGCCCGGCCGCCACCGCCGAGGACGTCCGCCGGGTGCTGGAGCGGCAGCGGGAGCTGGGCGTCCCGGAGGCCTTCGAGTGGGTGGCCGAGCAGACCCCGGAGCTGCGCGCGGCGGTCGAAGCGGCGGGCCTGACGGTGCACGAGCACCCGCTGCTGGTGCTGGGCCCGCAGGACGAAGCGGCCCCGGCGCCCGAGCTGCCGGAGCCGGTGGAGGTCCGGGTGCTGGCGCCGGACGCGCCGGAACTGGCGGCCGCGCTCGCCGTCCCGCACCTGGCCTTCGGCGATCCGGGCACGGCCGTCGGCCCGACCGGTGCGGCCGAGCTCGCCACGGCCGCGGCGCGGCTGACGGCCGACGGCACGGCGGAGCAGGTCGCCCGGCGGATCGCCGCCGGCACCACCGTGCTGGCCGCGGCCCTGGAGGACGGCACGGCCCTGTGCGCCGGCCAGCACAACCCGGTGGGCCCGGTCACCGAGGTGGCCGGGGTGGGCACGCTCCCGTCCGCGCGCCGCCGCGGGCTGGGCCTGGCGGTCACCGCGGCGCTGGTCGCGCACGCCCGGGCGAACGGGGTTCGGACGGTGTTCCTGTCCGCCGCCGACGAGGACGTCGCCCGGATCTACCGCCGGGCCGGCTTCCGCACCTTCGCGACGGCCCTGATCGCGGAACCCGCCGCCCAGTAGGAGCCCGCCCAGTAGGAGCCCGCCGCCCAGTAGGAGCCCGCCCAGTAGGAGCCCGCCGCCCAGTAGCGGCCCGCCCCTCAGCGGCCCCGCCGCCCGGCGCCCCGGGGGCCCGGCCGAGGACGGCGCCGATCAGTCGTCGTCCTCGTCCTCCTCGTCCGCCCCGGTGACCTCCTCCCCTTCCGCCTCGTCCACCATCCAGGCCGCCAGCCGCTCGGCGACGCCCGACACCCCGAGCCGCCCCTCGCGGATGGCCCGGGAGAGGCTGCGCACCTCGCGGGCGGTGGTGGCAATGGTGCAGCCGCTGGCGACCAGGTAGGCGTAGGCGACGGCGGTCGCGAAGAGTTCGTTGGTCTTCTCCAGGGCGGGCACCCGGATCAGCTGGTGCATCAGCGCGGCGGCGCGGTCCTGTGGTTCGGGGTAGACCGCGATGTCGAATATCTCGGCCTGGTGGCGGGTGACGGCCGCGAGCAGCGAGCCGTAGTCGGTGACCTGCGGGTCACCGGGGGTGTACTGCTCGGCGGTCATGAGCAGCCACGAGAGGTCGACCTCCAGCTTCAACGGCGCACGTCCTGGAGGTCGCCGGGCTCCCCGAACTCGGCGAGGAAGGCCGACTCGTACTCCTTCATGAACTGCGCGGCCGCGTCCACGAAGGCCCGCCCGGACTCGCCCATGTCCTGTTGGACCAGGCGCTCGATGTACTGGTTCATGGAGATCCCCTGCTGCTCCGCCCGTTCCCGGGCCATCTCGGCGGTCGTGGCGTCGACCCGCACGTTCAGCTGCTTCTTACCCATGCCGTTCAAGCTAGCGCTCAAGTGCTAGCACAACAAGGGCGCGTGCACACCGCCCGCACACCTGCCGCACGCCCCCGCGCAACCTCGCCGTCACCGGGACGCCGAACGGCCGGGCCCGCGGCGGCTGCCACGGACCCGGCCCGCGCCGGAAGGGAGGCGGATCAGAACTGGGTGCTGACGGTCACCCCGCTGAAGTCGGTGTTCGCGTAGAGGCTCACGTAGCGGTAGCCCGCCGTCGGGTTGGTCACCGTGATGCTCTGGGTGGTGCCCGGGTTGGTGGACGAGGCGGTGTACGCGCTCGGCGAGGCCCAGGTGCTCTCGTTGTAGTACAGGGAGGCGGTGCCGGTGCCCCCGGAGGTGGTGATCCTCAAGGTGCTGGTGCCGGCCGGCAGGTAGACGTACAGGTAGTCCAGGTTGCCGGCGGTCGCCGCCAGATCGGCCCGCGAGCAGTTCTTGCCGAGCGCGTCGGTGCGCGGGTCGGTGCAGGCCGGCGGGGTGGTGGGACCGCCGCCTCCGCCGGTGGTCACGGTGACGGAGGTCGGGGTGCTGGCGGTCCTGCCGGTGTCGTCGGTGACGGTCAGCGCGACGGTGTAGGTGCCGGCGGCCGCGTAGGTGTGGCTCGGGTTCTGCTGGTCGGACGAGCCGCCGTCGCCGAAGGTCCAGTGCCAGGCGGTGATCCGGCCGGGGCCGGTCTGGACCGACTTGTCGGTCAGGGTGACGGTCGGGCCGTTCACGGTCTGGCCGAACAGCGCGGTCGGGCCGGCCGCGTAGCAGGCGCCGCCGGCGCAGGCGTCGAGCCAGGCGTCGAAGTCGGCGTCGTAGCCGGTGCCGATGCCGTTGTAGACCGCGTAGCCGCCCTGGTAGTCGCCGGTGCGGAAGTGCGCGAGCACGGAGTCGATGTCGGCCGGGTGCTTCTCGAACATGTACCGGACCGCCAGGTAGCCCCACGGGTAGGTGCGCACGGTGTCCGAATTGCCGTACGTGTTCTGGAAGATCGTGCTCAGCTTGTACGTGTGCCTGGCGGCCTCGGCCATCGCCTGGGTGTCGGTGGTGCCGCGGTAGGCGTAGGACTCGTACTCGGCGACGCCCTCGATCCACCAGATGTCCGGGACGGAGATCTCGGTGGAGAAGTTGCCCTTGAGGTCGTAGATGTTGTCCAGGTAGTGGGTGTACTCGTGGTTGAGGTTCCACACGTTGGCGGTGAAGCCGTCGTTCCAGGACTTCTGGTACATCACGCACACGGCCCGGTTGTTCGGGTCGGTCGGGTCCATGACGGTCTGTCCGCCGTTGTCGGTGGAGTTGTTGAAGATCGCCCAGGAGTAGGTCAGGTAGTCGGCCTGGTTGGCGAAGACCGCGAGGGTCAGCTCCTTGTCGTACTGGCCGGGGATCGGACCGTTGTCCTTCACCAGCTTGTGGAAGAAGGTGTCCTCGCCGCGCAGGCTGGCGCAGACCGCGGACAGGTCGGCGGGCGGGAGCGCCTCGGTCAGGATGGTGCGGTTGTCGCAGACCAGCTGGTTCGGCAGCACCGCGGCGGTCAGCTTGGCCGGCAGGTCGCAGGTGCCGTAGTACGAGCACTGGCCGGGGTCGAAGCTGTTGGCCTGGTACGCGGTGTGGACGTACAGCGGGCCGGTGGCGCCGGTGATCCGGGCGCCGTCGAGGACGGCCTTGACCTTGCCCTTGACCGCGGCCTCGACCGCCGGGCCGTCGCCGGCCATCCGGCCGAGGTCGTTGCCCGCGTTGACGTCCAGGTAGGCGTTGGCGGTGCCGAGCAGGTCCTTGTGGTTCAGGGCGAAGTCGCCCAGGGTGGCGCCGATGCTCGGGTCCGCGGCGACCGCGCTGACGAAGTCGGGGTTCCAGTTGCCCCGCCACAGCGGAGCGGAGAGCACCGCGTTGACCGCCTTGAGCATCTTCGGGAAGGCGTTGTACGAGTTGTCGTACGACGTCAGCACCTGCTTGTAGACGCCCAGGTAGCTGCCCTGGAGGTTGGCGCTGTCGGTGAGCACCAGGACCTCGTTGAGCACGGTGCCGTTGCCGTCGCTCACGTCGGTGCGGTGCGGCGCGGCGAAGAACGCGTCCAGGGCGGCCTTGGAGGCGCCGGTCAGGGCCGCGTCGTACGGGCCGACCGCCCCCGCGTTGTTCGACTGCACGTACCAGCCGGCCCGCTGGAAGAGCACGAGTTGCAGGATGCCGGTCGAGTTGTCGCCGGTGTAGCCGCCCGCCGCGTTCTGGAAGGCGTTGGCGACGGTGAGCATCTTCGCTTCCTTGAAGACGGCGCCCGCGTCCGTGCCGGTGACGTTGAACAGCGTGTTGACGCAGTCCGGGGTCGAGGCCTCCAGGAAGGAGACCAGGTCGGCCCCGCTGCGGCTGCCGAAGTCGGCCGGGGTGCAGCTCTGCGCGGTGGCGGCCGCGGCGGCGGCACCGCGGGCGGCGAGGGGCTGCTTGACCGGGGACGTCTTCGGCCCGGCCGGGCGCTGCGCGGTCTGCACGGCGGTGCCGGCCGGCTGGCCCATCACGAGCTGCCCGAGCAGCGCCGGGGGCAGCGGCTTGGCGACGGGGGCGGGTTCCTCGGCCGCACGGGACTGCTCGGCCGGGTCGACCGTGAGGAAGGCGCCGAGCGGCTTCGGCAGGGCGGAGCCCGGGTCGGCCGCCGGGGCGCCGGCCGCGGGCCGGGCGCTCGACCCGGAGGCGGCCGGGCCGGAGGCGGCGGAAGCGGCCGGGGCGGCGAAGGCGGCCGTGGCGGGCAGCAGCGTGGCGGCGGCGCAGCAGCCGGCGACGAGGCCGGCCAGCAGGGTGGGGAGTGGTATCCGTGGGCGCACTGGTGGGTCCTTCTCCTGTGGGGGGAGGCGCTGGGAGGACTGCCGAGGCGTTGGGGGAACGCGTCATGATCCTGCCAGCGGCGGAGGGTCAGAACAATGTCACAGGTCATATGACATAGCCCTGCCCGGCCATAACACCGCCCGCCGCGGCCGCCAAGGGCGCTAAGGCCGGTACGTCCGTGCGGCCCACGCCTGGAAGCCCGGCGCCGCCGCGATCAGGTCCCGGTACGCCGCGGCGGCCGCCCCGAGCAGCGTCTCCACCACCTCACCGCCCACCCCGGCCGGCCGCCAGACCAGCAGTTGCCGGACCCAGATCGGCGTCCCCGCGAGCGGCTTGACCACCACCTCGGCGAGCGGCCGGGTGGTGGCCTGGACGACGGAGATGCCGAGCCCGGCGGCGATCATCTCCTGGAGCTCCAGCCGGCCGCCGAGGAACTCGTGGACGGTCGCCGGGGCGAACCCCGCCGCGGCGCAGGCCCCGTGGAACACGCCGTGCCAGCCGGCCCCGTCGTCGGGGGTCAGGAACCACTCCTCCTCCGCGAGGTCCGCCAGCGCCACCTCGGTGCGGTGCCGCAGCCGGTGGCCGGCCGGCAGCGCGACGAAGACGGGCTCGGTGACGATGCCGCGGTGCGCGACGGACGGCGCGTGGCGCAGTTCCCGGCCCGGGTAGTCCACGGCCACCGCGGCGTCGGCCTCGTCCCGCTCCAGCAGCTCGACGATGTCGGAGGAGCGGTGGACCGACGTCAGGGTGAAGCGCTGCCCGGGCCGTTGGTGCCGCGCCCTGGTGACCAGTCCCGGCAGCAGCGGCGAGTTGGTCGCCGCCAGCCGCAGCTCGCGCGGGACGGGCCCGGCCGGGGCCTCCGGGCGGCGGCCCAGGCCGTCGGCGCGGGTGAGCAGCTCCCGGGCCGCGGCCACCACCTCCGCCCCGAAGCCGGTCGGCGCGACGCCGACGGTGGTGCGTTCGAACAGCGGGGCGCCCAGGTGGCGCTCGATCCGGCGCAGCTGGGTGCTGGTCGCCGGCTGCGAGGCGCCGAGCAGGACGGCGGCCCGGCCGACGCTCCCGGTGTCGGCGATCGCGCACAGCACGCGAAGGTGCCGCAGCTCCAGCTCCATGACGCTCCCCCTCCCGCACCCGGCCGGCCCCGGCCGACGGCGTGGGGCGGCTGCCGTCACGGGCGGTGCGACGGCGCACCGGCGCAACGGCACACCGGTACAACGGCACACATCACATGTCAGCGGCTCACCTTCGCCCCGGGGAATGACCTCGTCAAGCCCTCTCCCGGGGCCCGACGGCCTTGCGCGCACCATCTTTTACCAGCGCATTGCCGGCACCTGACCTTCCGCCCGGTCCGGGCCGCCCGCGCCCGCTCCGCCCCGCCCCGCCGGGAGGGGCGGGACTTGAAGACCGACCCGCCGTCCGGGAGGCTGAAGACCCCCCTGCGTTCCCCCGAGCGGGCGCCGACCGGTGCGGAGGCCTACCGATGACAGCCATGTTCGACCAGGAGCTGCGCGAGCAGCTCGCCCAGGCCCGCCGGGACCTCGCGGCGGCCCGGGCCGAGGAGGACGCCGACGGCGTCCAGGCGTACGAGGGCCGGGTCGCCGCGCTCCTGCGGCTCGCCGCCCAGCACGGCATCGACCTGCCGCACAGCGTCGACGAGGAGGAGCACAACGGGTAGCCGGCCCCGGACGCGGCAGGAGGCGGCCACCCCGAACGGGTGACCGCCTCCTGCCGTGACTCCCGACGCCCGGGGCCAGCCCGGGATCAGCCGGGCTCAGCCCGGAATCACTGCCCGACCGGCTCCAGGATCGCCACGCACTCGAAGTGGTGGGTCATCGGGAACAGGTCGAAGGCCCGCAGCGACACCGGCCGGTAGCCGCCCTCGCGGAAGAACTTCAGGTCCCGCGCGAGCGCCGCCGGGTCGCAGGCCACGTACGCGATCCGGCGCGCCTCCAGGCCGACCAGGTGGGCGACGGTCTCGCGGCCGGCGCCCGAGCGCGGCGGGTCCAGCACGACCAGGTCGGTGGCGGTGATGCCGGTGCGCGGCAGCAGCGTCTCGACCCGGTCGCACTCGATCTGCACGTTGTCCAGCGCGGCCAGGTTGTGCCGGGCGTCGACCACGGCCTGCTTGGCGGACTCGATGCCGAGCACCGCACCGTCCTCGCCGACCCGGTCGGCCAGCGCGCCCGCGAACAGGCCGACGCCGCAGTACAGGTCGAGCGCGTTCTCGCCCCACTGCGGGTCCAGCCCGTCCAGCACGGCGTCGACCAGGGTGTCCGGCGCCTCCGGGTGGATCTGCCAGAAGCCGCCGTTGCTGATCCGCCAGGTCCGCCCGGCGGCCCGCTCGCGCACGAAGCCGCGCCCGTGCACCTTGTGCACGTCGCCCTGCTCGTCCACCCGGGCGATCGACACCGGCTTGTCCAGCTCGACCAGCGGCAGCTGGGCGCCCGGCCGCGGGGTGAGCACCACCTGGCGGTCCGAGGAGCCGGTCGCGGCGATCACCTCGACGCTCGCCACCCCCGGCCAGTCGCGGGCCTCGATGCCCAGCTCGGTGACGCCCTCGGCGGCGATCAGGCAGCGGTCCACCGGCTGCACGTCGTGCGAGCGGTGCTTGCGCAGGCCGACCTTCCCGGTCCCGGCGTCGACCGCGTACTGCACCCGGGTGCGCCAGGCCGGCACCTGCCCGGCCGGAAGCTTGCCGCCGACCGGCTCGACGCTGCCGTCCCAGCCCGCCTCGGCCGGGGTGAGCCCGGCGAGCTTGGCCAGCTGCTCGGTCAGCACCGCCGCCTTGAGCTTGCGCTGCCCGCCCGGGGTGACGTGCTGCCAGTCGCAGCCGCCGCACTTGCCCGGACCGGCGAACGGGCAGGGCGCCTCGATCCGGTCCTTGGACGGCTCCAGCACCTCCACCGCGTCGGCCCGCAGGAACCGCGAGGTGGTGGTCCCGTCGGTCACCAGTGCGACGACCTTCTCACCGGGCAGCGCGTGCCGCACGAACAGCACCCGGCCCTCGTGCCGGGCCACGCAGTGCCCGCCGCCGTGCGCGACCGGGCCGACCTCGACCTCGTAGCGCTGCCCGACCAGCGGCTCCCCGGACGGCGTCTCGGGCCGCGACGGCCGCGCGGCACCGGCGCGCAGCGCCTTGGGCGGCCGCACCGCCTGCTTGCGCGGCGCCTTCCGGCCGGCCCCGGCAGCGCCCTTCGGCGCGTCCTGGGCGGCACCCTTGCCGGCGCCCTTCGGCGCGCCCTTGCCGGAGGCCTTGCCCGCGGACGTCTTGCCGGCGGACGTCTTGCCCGCGGCGCCCTTGCCGGCGGCCGGCCCGGCGGGCTCCCGGTCCTCCCGCTCGCCCGGGACGATCGGCGCGGTGCGCGCGGTGAGGCCGTCGCGGTCGGTGGCCTCCGGACGGGCCGGCCGGCCCCAGCGCGGCCGGGAGACCTGCCCGGGCTGGGAGCCGCCCCGGCGGGCGCCCTTGCCGGAGGAGCCCGAGGAACGGGGCGGAGTGTTGCGGGTCACTGGGAGGAGTCCTTGCTGCGGTCGGAGGTGTCCCCGGCGTTCGAACCGGTGGAGACGGAATCCTTCGACTTTACGGCCTTCGGCGCGCGTGGCTCGCCACGCCGGACGGCACCCGGCGCCGACCAGGCCTTCTGCGACTTGCGCCGCTCCGAGGACTCCAGCTGCCACGGTACCGAAGTGACCATCACACCGGGCTTGAACAGCAGCCGCCCCTTGAGGCGCAGCGCGCTCTGGTTGTGCAGCAGGTGCTCGTACCAGTGGCCGACCACGTACTCCGGGATGTAGACCGAGACCACGTCCCGCGGGCTGCTGCGCCGCAGGTTCTTCACGTAGTCCAGCACCGGCCCGGTGATCTCGCGGTACGGCGAGTCCAGCACCTTGAGCGGCACCTCGATGCCGCGCTCGTCCCACTCCCGCCGCAGCGCCGCGGTGTCCGCCGGGTCGACGTTGACCGTGACGGCCTCCAGCGTGTGGGCCCGGGCCAGCCTGGCGTACGCCAGGGCGCGCAGCGCCGGCTTGTGCAGCTTGGAGACCAGCACGATGGCGTGCACCCGGGTGGGCAGCACCACGTCGTCCGGCTCCTCGGCGGCGATGAGCTCGTCGGAGACCCGGTCGTAGTGCCGCCGGATGCCCTTCATCATCACGAACAGCACGGCCATCGCGGCGATCGCGATCCAGGCGTGGCTGATCTTGGTGACCAGGACGACGATCAGCACGGCCATGGTCATCACCAGGCCGAAGGCGTTGATCGCCCGGCTGCGCTGCATGTGGCGGCGCTTGGCCGGGTCGGTCTCGGTGCGCAGCAGCCGGGTCCAGTGCCGGATCATGCCGGACTGGCTCATGTTGAAGGCGACGAAGACGCCGACGATGTAGAGCTGGATCAGCCGGGTCGGGTCGGCGTCGAAGGCGAGGATCAGCAGGATCGCGGCGATCGCCAGCAGGATGATGCCGTTGGAGAAGGCCAGCCGGTCACCGCGGGTGTGCAGCTGGCGCGGCAGGTAGCGGTCCTGGGCGAGGATCGAGCCGAGCACCGGGAAGCCGTTGAAGGCGGTGTTGGCGGCGAGCACCAGGATCAGCCCGGTGACGGCCGCGACGAAGTAGAAGCCGGGCGTGAAGTTGTTGAACACGGCCTCGCTGATCTGCGCCAGCGCGGTCTTCTGGTGGTAGTCCGGCGAGGTGCCGACGAGCTGTTCGGCCGGGTTCTCGGCCATCTGGACACCGGTCAGCCGGGCCAGCCAGATGATGCCCATGAACATCACGACGGCGATGCTCGCCATCATCAGCAGCGTGGTGGCCGCGTTCTTGCTCTTGGGCTTGCGGAAGGCCGGCACGCCGTTGGAGATCGCCTCGACACCGGTGAGCGCGGCACAGCCCGAGGAGAACGCCTTCAGCAGCAGGAACACCATCGCGAAGCCGGCCAGCGAGTCGTTGCCGGGAGTGGCGGCGAGGTGGAACCCGGCGCTCTCGGCGGGCATGTCCTGGCCGAGCACGAAGTGCCGGAACACCCCGTAGCCGACCATCCCGATCACGCCGACCATGAAGGCGTAGGTGGGAACGGCGAAGGCGCTCCCGGACTCGCGCACGCCTCGCAGGTTCATGCCCATCAGCAGCACGACCACGATCACCGACAGGACCGGTTCGTGGCCGCGCAGCGCGGGCACCGCGGAGACGACGTTGGCGACGCCCGAGGTGGTCGACACGGCCACGGTGAGCACGTAGTCGACCATCAGGGCGCTGGCGACCACCAGACCGGCGGCCGGACCGTGGTTGACGGTCGCGACCTCGTAGTCACCGCCACCACTGGGGTAGGCGTGCACGTTCTGCCGGTACGAGGCGACCACGGCGAGCATCACGATCGCCACGACGACGCCGATCTGCCAGGAGAAATGGATCGCCGAGGCGCCCGCGATGGAGAGGGTGAGCAGGATCTCCTCGGGGGCGTACGCGACCGAGGAGAGCGCGTCCGAGGCGAACACGGGCAGCGCGAGCCGCTTGGGCAGAAGCGTCTCGCCCAGCTTGTCGCTGCGTAGGGCGCGCCCGATCAGGATGCGTTTCGGAAGGTCAGTCGGCATAGGCACGTTAAGGAATCGTAGGGGCTCCCCGGTCAAGGCTCCGCCGTTTGTCCCCCCCTTCGTCGCGACTGCGTTCGGTGGACCGGCTAGCGTGTCGGATACGAGTCGGCGGGCAACACTCTGGTTGTCGAGCGTTGCCGGGTCGGCGCCCCCACGAGGAACCTCGTCCCGGACGACCGGGCGGGAAACGGAGCTGAACGGTGTTTGCGCAGGTCAAGGCCCCTTCGGGACGGGTGAGGTAAGCGCCGGTGCACATCGTGATCATGGGCTGCGGCCGCGTGGGCTCCGCCCTCGCCAGAGCCCTGGAGAAACAGGGCCACTCGGTGGCCGTGGTCGACCAGGACCCGACCGCGTTCCGCCGGCTGGGCGCCGGGTTCAACGGCCGCCGGGTCACCGGCGTCGGCTTCGACCAGGACACCCTGCGCGAGGCGGGCATCGAGGAGGCCGGCGCCTTCGCCGCGGTCTCCAGCGGCGACAACTCCAACATCATCGCCGCGCGGGTGGCCCGGGAGAACTTCGGCGTCGAGAACGTCGCCGCCCGGATCTACGACCCCCGCCGCGCAGAGGTGTACCAGCGCCTGGGCATCCCCACCGTCGCGACGGTCCGCTGGACCGCCGACCAGATGCTGCGCCGACTGCTGCCGAGCGGCGCCGAGCCGCTGTGGCAGGACCCGAGCGGTGGCGTGCAGCTCGCCGAGGTCGCGTACGACCCGCGCTGGATCGGCCACCGGATCAGCAGGCTGGAGGAGGCCTCCGGCACCCGGGTGGCGTTCGTCACCCGGCTCGGCGAGGGAATGCTCCCCTCGCCGCAGATGGTGGTGCAGGAGGGCGACCTGGTGCACGTGATGCTGCGCCGGGCCGACCTGACGGCCGTCGAGGCCGCGTTCGCGCAGGGACCGAAGGAGGAGGGTCACTGATGCGGGTCGCCATTGCCGGTGCCGGTGCCGTGGGCCGCTCGATCGCGGGCGAGCTGCTGGAGAACGGCCACGAGGTCCTGCTGATAGACAAGAACCCCAACTCCATCTCGGTGGAGCGGGTTCCGATGGCGGAGTGGCTGCTGGCCGACGCCTGCGAGATCACCTCGCTGGACGAGGCCGCGCTCCAGCGCTGCCACGTGGTGATCGCCGCGACCGGTGACGACAAGGTCAACCTGGTCGTGTCGCTGCTCGCCAAGACCGAGTACGCGGTGCCGCGGGTGGTCGCCCGCGTGAACAACCCCAAGAACGAGTGGCTCTTCAACGAGTCCTGGGGCGTGGACGTCGCCGTCTCCACCCCGCGGCTGATGTCCGCGCTGGTCGAGGAGGCGGTCAGCGTCGGCGACCTGGTCCGCCTGATGCGCTTCAGCCAGGGCAACGCCAACCTGGTCGAACTGACCCTGGCCTCCGACACCGAGCTCGTCGGCATCCGGGTCGGCGACGTGGCCTGGCCGCAGGACACCGCGCTGGTGACCATCATCCGCGAGGGCCGGGTGCTGGTGCCGGGCAAGGACGACACCCTGGAGGGCGGCGACGAGCTGCTCTTCGTCGCCGCGCAGGAGCGCGAGGAGGAGCTGGAGCAGCTCCTCTCGGCGACCTCGGGCGCCCAGTAGCCCCGCGGGCACAGCGGAAGGGCCCGCACCCCTCGTCGGGGTGCGGGCCCTTCGCCGTGTTTCGCACCGGCCTCCCGGCCGGCCGGAGGCGGCTACTTCGCCGGCTCCTCCTCGTCCAGCTGCGCCTTGATCGGCGGCGGCGCCTTCAGCAGGATCTGCCAGGTCACGTACATCGCCAGCAGCATCGGCGGGATGCCGAGGGCGACCTTCAGCCAGCCCAGCAGGTTGACGTTGTGGGTGAAGTACAGCGGGAAGAGGATCACCGGCTTCAGGCCCATGATCAGCACCCAGGCCCAGGTCGCCTTGGTGTAGGCGGCCAGGCGGCCCGGGTTCTCCTTGCGCCAGGTGAACATCTCGCCGGTGATCGGGCCGAGCATCACCCCGATCATCGGCCAGCGCGCCAGCGCGGAGGCCGCCAGCGCGATGCAGTAGCCGACGTTCCAGAGCAGGCCGGGCAGGTAGAAGTCCTCGGCCTTGCCGCTCTTCATCGAGATCCAGGCGCCGAGGGCGACACCGAACACCCCGCTGAAGGCGTGCTGGATGGTCTGCCGCTTCGCCAGCCGGGCCACCACGAACAGGGCGCTCAGGCCCAGCGCGGCCCAGGCCGAGGTGCTGACCTGGTGGGTCAGGTTGTAGGTGACGATGAAGACCAGGCCTGGCAGCGTCATGTCGATCATGCCGCGCACGCCGCCGAAGGCCTGGAGCACGGTGTCGGCGGCCTCCTTGGAGGCGGCCCTGCGGGCGGCCTCCGCGTCCGCGGGGTCGACGGCCAGGTCGAGCTGGGCGGCGGCCTCGCCGCCGGGCTGGTTGCTCACGCTCATTCGCTCCCGTGTCCGACCGGACGCAGCTCATAGCGGGGGTTGAACAGCACGCGGCGCCCGCGTGCGTGACCGATGCGGCCGCTGGCGACCAGCCGGCGGCCGGGCTCTATCCCGGCGATCGAACGGCGGCCGAGCCAGACCACGTCCAGCGCCTCGGTACCGTCGAAGAGTTCGGCCTCCAGGGCGGGCACACCCGCCCGGGGGCGCAGCGTCACCGTGCGCAGCGTTCCCGCGACGGTGACCAGATCGCGGTCCCCGCAGCCGGCGATCGGCGTGCAGCCGGACTCCGCGGCGATCTCCTGACGCAGCTCCTCGGCGTCCAGCTCCTCGGCCGAGGAGGTCAGCCGGCTGAGCATGCGGCGGAACCGCCCCTGCGGCTGGCCGCTGCTGTTGTCACCACTCATGTCGGAAGGGTACCGGGTTCCGGCCCCCCGGCGGCAGGTCGCTCGACCGCCGGGGGCGGCCGCGGTCAGCTCTCGAACCGGTATCCCATGCCCGGCTCGGTGATGAAGTGGCGCGGGTGCGAGGGGTCGCGCTCCAGCTTGCGGCGCAGCTGGGCGAGGTAGACCCGCAGGTAGTTGGTCTCGGTGCGGTACGCCGGGCCCCACACCTCCTGCAGCAACTGGGTCTGGCTGACCAGCCGCCCGGCGTTGCGGACCAGTACCTCCAGCAGGTGCCACTCGGTCGGGGTGAGGCGGACGTCGGCACCGTCCCGGTTGACCTTCTTGGCCGCGAGGTCGACGGTGAAGGACTCGGTGACGACCAGCGAGTCGGCCTCCCCGGCCACCGGCTCGGCCCGCCGCACGGCGGCCCGCATCCGGGCGAGCAGCTCGTCCATGCCGAACGGCTTGGTGACGTAGTCGTCGGCGCCGGCGTCCAGGGCCTCGACCTTCTCGTCCGAGGCGTGCCGGGCCGACAGCACGATGATCGGCACCCGGGTCCAGCCGCGCAGGCCGCGGATCACCTCGACCCCGTCCATGTCGGGCAGGCCCAGGTCGAGGACGACCACGTCCGGATGGCGGGCCGCGGCCAGCTCCAGGGCGCTCGCGCCGTCATGGGCCGCGTCCACCTCGTACTTGCGGGCCTTGAGGTTGATCACCAGCGCGCGGACGATCTGCGGTTCGTCGTCCACGACGAGGACCCGGGTCATGTGCGGGCTCCGCCTTTCGGGGCTGTCTGACTTACGGACTGGGGACTGGCTCTACGACTTTCGCTGCGACGCGCGGCCCCGGGGAGGGGCGCCCGGCCCGGCCGGTGCGCCGCCGGTTCTCAGGTGATCAGCTCCGGGAGCGGACCGCCACCCTCGCCGCCCGGCTCCCCCGTTTCGGGCGGCCGGTCGACCACGGGCAGGCTGACGACCATGGTGAGGCCGCCGCCCGGGGTGTCCTCGGCGGTGACGGTACCGTCCATCGCCTCGACGAAACCGCGCGCCACCGCGAGTCCGAGGCCCACCCCGGCACCGCGCGGCGCGTCCCCGTACCGCTGGAACGGCGCGAAGATCTTCTCCTTCGCCTCTTCCGGCACCCCCGGGCCGCGGTCCACGATCCGCAGCTCGACCCGGGCCGGCCGCCCCGGCTGCCGCAGCTCGTCCGCCTTGACCAGCACCTTGACGCCGTCCGGGCTGTACTTGACGGCGTTCTCCACCAGGTTGGCCAGCGAGCGCTCCAGCAACCCGCCGTCGGCCCGGACCATCGGCAGCGTCTCCGGCACCTCCAGCCGGACGGACTCCAGCGGCACCCCGCCGAGCGCGAACGGCACCACCTCGTCCAGGTCGGTCTCCTGGATCAGCGGGGTGACGGTACCGGTCTGCAGGCGGCTCATGTCGAGCAGGTTGTTGATCAGGTGGTCCAGCCGGTCCGCCCCGGCCTCGATGCCGGCCAGCAGCTCGGCCTCGTCCTCCGGGTCCCAGTCGACGTCGGCCGAACGCAGCGAGCTCACCGAGGCCTTGATGCCCGCCAGCGGGGTGCGCAGGTCGTGCGAGACCGCCGCCAGCAGAGCCGTCCGGATCCGGTTGCCCTCGGCCTCCCGGCGGGCCTCGGCGGCCTCCCGGGCCAGCCGGCGGCGCTCCAGCACCACGGCGGCCTGCGCGGCGAACGCCCCGAGCAGGCGCCGGTCCGCCCCGGGCAGCACCCGGCCGCGCAGCACCAGCGCCAGGCTGTCGCCGACCGGGACGTCCACGTCGGCCTCCTCCGGCCGCTCCGGCGGCCGCGGGCCGGCGGTGGCCACCGGCACCCAAGGCGCGAGCGGATCGGGCCGCTCCAGCAGCGCGGCGCTCTCCTGCCCGAAGGTCTCCCGCACCTGTTCCATCAGCGCGGTGAGCACCCCGTCGCCGTTGGGCGCGCCGCGCAGCACCGTGCCGGCCAGCGCGCTGAGCGTCTGCGCCTCGGTCTGGCTGCGGGCCGCCTGCTGGGTGCGCCGGGCCGCGAGGTCCACCACCGACGCCACCGAGATGCCGACGATGGTGAATATCGCCACCGCCATGATGTTCTGCGGCTCGTTGATGGTGAAGGTGTGCAGCGGCGGGGTGAAGTAGTAGTTCAGCACCGAGGAGGCGACCAGCGCCGAGCCGATGGCCGGCAGCAGCCCGCCGACCAGCGCCGCGCACACCGTCAGCGACAGGAACAGCAGCATGTCGGTGGAGAGCCCCAGCCCGCCGATCGCGGTCAGCACGATCGCCAGCACCGGGGGGCCGACCAGCCCGATCAGCCAGCCGGCGACCGTCCGGGTACGGCCCAGGTCGGTGATCCGGCGGACCGGTATCTTGCCGCGCCGCCCGTGCCCGGCGTGCTCGTGGGTGACCATGTGGACGTCGATGTCCCCGGCCTCCCGGGTCACCGTGGTGCCGACGCCCGGCCCGTACAGGTACTGCCAGGCGGGCCGCCGGCTGGTGCCCAGCACGATCTGGGTGGCGTTCACGCCCCGCGCGAAGTCCAGCAGCCCGCCGGCCGGGTCGTCGCCGAGGACCGCGTGGAAGGAACCGCCGAGGCTCTCCACCAGCACGCGCTGCTCGATCAGCGTCTGCGGCGAGCCGGAGCCCACCAGCCCGTCCGAGCGGGAGATGTGCACGGCCAGCAGCTCACCGCCGGAGACCCGGGCGGCGATCCGGGCCGCCCGGCGGATCAGAGTCGCCCCCTCGGGCCCGCCGGTCAGGCCCACCACGATCCGCTCCCGGGCCTGCCAGGTGCCCTCGATGCCCTGCTCGGCCCGGTACTTCTGGAGGTACTCGTCCACCCGGTCCGCGGTCCACAGCAGCGCCAGCTCGCGCAGCGCGGTCAGGTTGCCCGGACGGAAGTAGTTCGCGAGCGCGGCGTCGATCTTCTCCGGCGCGTACACGTTGCCGTGCGCCAGCCGCCGCCGCAGCGCCTGCGGGGACATGTCCACCAGCTCGATCTGATCCGCCCGCCGGACCACCTCGTCCGGCACGGCCTCGCGCTGGCGCACCCCGGTGATGCCCTCGACCGCGTCGCCGAGCGACTCCAGGTGCTGGACGTTGACGGTGGAGATCACGTCGATCCCGGCCGCCAGCAGCTCCTCGACGTCCTGCCAGCGCTTCTCGTTGCGGCAGCCGGGGACGTTGGTGTGGGCCAGCTCGTCCACCAGGGCCACCTGCGGGCGGCGGGCGAGGACGGCGTCCAGGTCCATCTCGGAGAAACGGGCGCCGCGGTGCACCACCTGCTGGCGCAGCACCACTTCCAGCCCGGCGACCATGTCCGCGGTCCGCCGGCGGCCGTGGTCCTCCACGAACGCGACCACGACGTCCGTGCCACGCTCCTGGCGCCGGTGCGCCTCGGCGAGCATGGCGTACGTCTTGCCGACCCCGGGGGCTGCCCCGAGGTAGATGCGCAGCCTGCCTCGTCCCATGAGCACCATTCTTGATCCGACCGGCCCGGAGGACACCCCCGGACACCTGTTCCCCTTGCCTTCGAGACTACGGTGTGCGACGCGATTTTCCGCTGATCAGTGCGCTGATCAGGCGGTTTTAGCGGCATATTGACGGTGGACCAGCCACTCGGCGGGGGTCGCCCGGGAGGGTTCGGAGGCACCGGAGCCGGCCTGTCGGGCCCGTCCGGACCGTCCGGACCGTCCGGACCGGAAATGCGAAAAGCCCCTGATCCGAGTGGATCAGGGGCTTTTCTGAATAATTGTTCGGCGGCGTCCTACTCTCCCACAGGGTCCCCCCTGCAGTACCATCGGCGCTGTAAGGCTTAGCTTCCGGGTTCGGAATGTAACC
>NZ_JBHXTL010000065.1:0-54471 GCF_042677365.1 Kitasatospora sp. NPDC127116 | reverse complement strand
TCTCTTTGTCCCTGGTCGGCTCCGGGGCGGGTTCCGGCTGGGCCTGCGCCATGTTGCGGAACTCGTCGACGGTCACATTGGCGGCTGGGTTGGGCAGGACACCGACTGCGTGCCGCTGGGGCGCGGGCCGATCGGCCCGCGCCCCTGCGGCACGCCGTGCTCCGCCGCCCGGAGCGGCCCGCACCCGGTGGGCCGTCACACCACGCCCAGCGCGTACGCCGCGAAGAGCGCCGCCGCGGCGCCGGCCACCGCCTTGCCGCCCCGCGAGAAGGCCGTCCACGGGCCGTCGAACCGGCGGGTGAACCAGCCGAGCGCCACCAGCACGGCGGCGAACAGCGGCAGCAGCGCCAGCCTGGCGGCCACCCAGCCGAGCGAGTCCGGCGCGGTGGTCAGCCCCGGGACGGCACCCAGCCCGGCCGCGCCCGGCACGGCGACCGCGAGCATCGCGCTCTGGTGCCAGCAGAAGATCGTCATCGCCGACAGGTTGACCACCACGACCGGCAGCCAGAGCAGCGGACGGCGGGTCAGCAGCCGGCCCAGCCGCTCCCGCAGCAGCACCGCGGCGCCGCACTGGAACGCCGCCAGGGCGAGCACCAGCAGGGACGGCGGGTGCGAGTTGGTGCGCGCGGCCCCGGGCACGCCGACCATGCTGGCCGGGTAGTGGAAGACCAGCAGCAGCGCGGCGAACAGCGCCCCGCCGCCGAGCAGCAGCAGCCGGGCCGCCGGGCGGCCGAGCCGGCCCTGCGCCCAGAGCACGCCCAGCTGGTAGCCGAACAGCCAGCCCGGCAGGATGTTCAGCAGCGCGACCCAGGACGGCACCGCCCCGGCCCACGGCCCGTACCGCAGCAGGTCGACGGCGGCGACCGAGGCCACCAGCAGGCCCGCGGACCAGCCGCCCAGCCGGCGCCCGGCGGCCACGCAGAGCGGGGTGAGCGCGGTCAGCCCCAGGTAGACCCCGATGTACCAGAGCGGCTGCACCACCAGGGTGGCACCGGTGCGCAGGGTGTCCGCGGGGACGCCGAGCGCGGGCAGCAGCGGGACCAGCGCCGCCCAGACGGCCGTCACCCCGAGCACCGGGCGCAGCAGCCGGACGGTACGGGCCCGCAGCCAGCCGCCGTACGTCACGCCCCTGGCCCGGGCCCGCTCCAGCGAGCGGACCGAGGAGTGGCCGCCGACCAGGAAGAACACCCCGAGCATCTGGAGCACCCAGCTGAGCGGGGCGAAGAAGCCGAGGGTGGAGAGCGGGCTGGTGTTGTGCAGGGCGCCGTCGGGGGAGCGGGTGAGGCCGCCGAGCATCCAGTGGCCGACCGGTACGGCGAGCAGGGCGAGGGCGCGCAGCCCGTCCAGGGCGCGGTCGCGGTGGGCCGGGGTCTTCGCGTCGACCCGCGCGGCGGCGCGGCGCAGCGCGGTGAGCGGCCGGGGGGTGCGGGGCCGGGGCGTGCGGGGCTCCGCGGTGCGGGGCCGGGGGGCGAGGGTGCTGGCCATGGTGGTGCTCCTTCCGGTGCGGGCGGTCAGGCGCGGCCGAGCGCGACGGCGGCGTAGGCGGCGAGGGAGGCGGTGCCGGGGGCGAAGTAGCCGTCGTGGCCGTGGGATCCGGTGGCGGGCAGCGGGCGGGCGCCGAAGCCGGGGGCGGTCGGGTCGGCGCCGTGGCCGAGGCCGAACAGCCGGACGTTGGGCACGTCGCCGATCCAGTCGGAGTCGTTGCGGGCGGTGGCCCAGAGCGGGACGCCCGGGTCGAGGTCGGCGGCCGAGCCGATGCCCATGCCGGGCGAGCCGAGCACCACCACGCCGGAGGCCTGCGCGGGGGTGGGGCGGGCCAGGCCGCAGACGACCGAGCCGTAGCTGTGGCAGAACACGGTGGGCGGGGCCTGCGGGCGGGTGGTGACGGCGAGTCCGTCGAGCAGCCGGGTGAGGCGGGGGGCGCCGGCCCGGGCCAGGTCCTCGGTGGCGGCGTCCGGGCCGAGGCCGAGCGGGGTGGTGTAGCCGGCCCAGGCGATCACGGCGGTCCGCCCGTCGGTGGCGTCCAGCAGCGCGCGGGCCATGCCGGCGGGGGTGCCGTACGGGCCGGACGCGCGGTCGAAGCGGAGCAGGTCGATGTCCGAGCCGGGGACGATCACGGCGGTGCGGCGGGCGGTGGCGAGGTCGCCGTACACCTCGGCGACCTGGCCGCGGCCGCGCGGGTCGAAGGCGAGGATCCGCCGGCCGCCGTCCAGCAGGGCGCGGTAGCGCTCGGCGCGGGTGCTGGCGGCCTCGTGGTCCTGCGGGGTGAGGGCGGGGTCGGTGGCCCGGGCGAGTTCGCGGGTGCGCTCGGCGGTCAGGGCCAGGGCGTTGGCCCGGTAGCGGAGGGCGACCGGGGCGCCGTCCAGGTTGCCGACCACCAGCGGGTGCCGGACGGCCAGGGCGTCCTGCGCGGCCGGGGCGAGTCCGGCGAAGAACGCGGCGACGCCGGCCGGGGTGGTGGTGGCCGGGTCGGGCAGCCGCCGGCCGAGCGAGGAGTCGGCCGTCCAGGCGGCGCTGCCGGGCGGCGGGCCGGTGACCGCGGTCTGGGTGTCGGCGGCCCAGCCGCCCGCGCCGAGTACGACCGCCAGCGCCACCGCGGTGGCGGCGATCGCCCGTCCGGCCCGAAACCTGCGCATGTCCTTGCCCTCCCTCGTCCGTTCGGCCGCCGAATCCGTTCGGCGTCCGATGGGGAGGAAGGTAGGAACGCGACGGCCCCGCGGACGTCACACCGCGGGGCCAACTCCCGGGTGCTACCCGGGTATCAGAGGGGGCGAACGGCTGCTCCTACTGACCTGGGGTCACCAGGCCGGACTCGTAGGCCAGGACGACCGCCTGGGCGCGGTCGCGCAGGCCGAGCTTGGCGAGGATGCGCCCGATGTGGGTCTTGACGGTCTGCTCGGCGAGCACCAGCTTGGCGGCTATCTCCTGGTTGGACAGGCCGCGGGCGATCAGCTCCAGCACTTCGGTCTCGCGCGGGGTCAGGCCGTTGAGCCGTACCTTGGGGTCGTGGCGCTTGGCCGGGCGGGTGCGGGCGAAGTCCTCGATCAGCCGGCGGGTCACCGAGGGGGCGAGGAGCGCCTCGCCGGCCGCGACCACCCGGACCGCGGCGATCAGGTCGGCCGGCGGGGCGTCCTTGAGCAGGAAGCCGCTGGCCCCGGCGCGCAGCGCCTCGTACACGTAGTCGTCCACGTCGAAGGTGGTCAGCATCAGCACCTTGGGCCGGTGGGCGCCCGGCACGGCCGGGTCGAGCAGCCGCCGGGCCGCCTCCAGGCCGTCCATGACGGGCATCCGGACGTCCATCAGCACCAGGTCCGGGTGGGTGCGGCCGTTGACCTCCAGGGCCTGGGCGCCGTCCGCCGCGTCCCCCACCACGTCGATGTCGCTCTGGGCGTTGAGCAGGGCCGCGAAGCCCGCGCGCACCATGGCCTGGTCGTCGACGATGATCACGCGGATGGTCATGCGGTGGTCTCCCGGGGGGTGTCTGGAGGGTCGAGGGGCAGGACGGCGGCCACCTTGAAGCCGCCGTCCGGCAGCGGGCCGGTGTCCAGCCTGCCATCGACCAGCCGGACGCGTTCACGCATTCCGACCAGCCCCTGCCCGGTGCCCTCGACCGAGGCCTCCAGCGACTCGGTGCGCTCCGGCGGGGGCGCGTTGACCACCGTCACCAGCAGTGCCGGGCCGTCCGCGGTCAGCGACACCCAGGTCCGCGCGCCGGGGGCGTGCCGCACCACGTTGGCCAGCGCCTCCTGCACGATCCGGTACGTGGACAGGCCGACGGCCTGCGGCACCAGGTCCACCAGGTCCGGCTCCACCGTCAGCTCGGCCGGCACCCCGGCCCGGCCCACCGTCTCGACCAGCTGGGCGAGTTGGCCGACCCCGGGCTGCGGTGCCTTCTCCCCGCCGGACTCCTCGCTGCGCAGCACGCCGAGCAGCCGGCGCATCTCGGCCAGTGACTCGCGGGCGGTGCCGGCTATCGCGGTGAACTCCTCGGCGGCCTCGTCCGGCACCCCGGTGATCCGGTACGGCGCGCTGGCCGCCTGCACCGCGATGACCGACATGTGGTGCGCCACCACGTCGTGCAACTCCCTTGCGATCCGGGCGCGTTCCTCCAGCAGGGTGCGGCGTTCGCGTTCGGCCTCGCTGATGTGCTCCTGCTCGGTGAGCAGCCGGCGGGCCACGGCGCGGTCCCGGACGGCCCAGCCGAGCAGCAGCGCGGCGCCGCTGAGTGCGATCAGCAGCACGGTGGTGCCGTCGCCGGAGCGGGGCAGGCCGAGGGTGGTGGTGAGCGCGGTGAGCAGCACGGTGGCCACCCAGACCGAGACCACGGTGGCCCGGCTCTCCCGCAGCGCGAGGGCGAGCAGCAGGAAGACGTAGGCGATGATCATCGGGGCCGTCCACGGCCAACTGCCCATCAGCTGGTCGTGGCGGGCGGTGATGCTGGCGGTGGCGACCATGGCGGCGGCGCTGATCCACCAGGCGGTCAGCGGCCGGGTGACGGCGAGGAACAGCGGCGTGGTCTGGGCGATGGTGAGCGCGGCGGCCACCGGCAGCACCAGGTCGTAGAAACCGACCAGGTTGGCGATGCCGGTGGGGATCAGCGAGCCCTGCAGGGCGATCACGACGATGTACGGCAGTCGGCGCACCCAGCGCCGCCGGGAGTCGCCGAGCAGCGGGGTCGCGTCCTCGCTCGGGGTGGTCAGGTGGTGCCGCAGGGAGCGCAGTTGGCGCAGTGCGAACGCGCGGGCGTCGGCTTCGGTGGGCGTTTTCATCGTGGGCCAGCCTAGGAGGGCGGGCCGTGCGGGTCGTCGCACTGGAGCGCGAACTTCCGCGGGGCTACCGGGGTACCGGGTGATACCCCGGTATGACCCGGGTGCGGCGCCGGGTGCTACGCGGGGCTGCGCCAGTGGCCGGCCAGGGCCGGGCCGAGCTGGTCGAAGTAGCGCTCGATCACCGCGACCATGCCCTCGGGGCCGGCCGGTGCGTGCTCGGCGCTCCAGGACAGGTGGGCCGAGCGCAGCAGGCTGCCGAAGACGGCGGCGAGCACGGCGGGGCGCAGGTCCTCGGCCGGGTCCAGGCCCTCGCGTTCGGCGAGCACCTGGACCACCAGGCGCTCCTGTTCGGTGACCCGGCGCAGTTGGGCGGCGAGCAGCGGGGGCGTCTCCTCGATCATCCGCATGAGCTCCAGGGCGCTGTGGATCGAACCGGGGCCGGCGGACTCCTCGCTGCCGAGGTCGCGCCAGGCCTTGACGATCGCGGCGCGCAGGGCCTGGAGCGGGGTCTCCTCGGCCGGGCGGTGGCGCAGGCACTCGATGAAGTAGTCCTCGGCCACGGCCATCACGGCGAGCGCGACCTCGTCCTTGTTGGCGAAGTAGCGGAAGAAGGTGCGCTGGGAGACGTCGACGGCGGAGGCGATCTCGTCGACGGTCGTGTGGGCGAAGCCCTGCCTGAGGAAGAGCAGGTGGGCGGCCTGGATCAGGGCGTAGCGGGTCTGCTGCTTCTTGCGCTCGCGCAGGCCCGGCGCGCGTTCGGGGCCCGCCGGGGTGCCGGTGGTGCGGGGGGTGTGAGCGGCCATGGCGGGGGCCTTCCGGAGCGCTGGGTGTGGCGGGTGGGACCACAACTTTAGCGCTCTGACAAATGGCAGTGATGGTCAGAAGTCACTGTTTGCCGAATGTCAGAGGCTGACATAATCTGCCGGGGTGGCGCCCGTCGGGCCGGGGCACCTGTGGGGACGGGTGGGCCGGGGCGCCACGCCCATGTCCCGCACCGAGCCACGCCCCCGGAGGGCCCAGATGAGTCAGTCCGTCGTGAAGAACTCCGAGGCGGACGCGCCGCCGAACCCACCGTCGGGGGGCGGTCTCAAGGGACACCCCTGGCTGACCCTGCTGACCGTCGCGGTCGGCGTCATGATGGTCGCGCTGGACGGCACGATCGTCGCCATCGCCAACCCGGTGATCCAGGAGAAGCTGCACGCGGCGCCCTCCGAGATCCAGTGGGTCACCAGCGGCTACCTGCTGGCCCTGGCGGTCTTCCTGATCACCGCCGGCAAGATCGGTGACCGCTTCGGCCACAAGACCACCTTCCTGGTCGGCGCGGCGGGCTTCGCCGTCACCTCGGCCGCGATCGGCTTCGCCGGCAACATCCAGACCGTGATCGCCTTCCGGGTGCTCCAGGGCCTGTTCGGCGCGCTGCTCCAGCCGGCCGCGCTGGGCCTGCTGCGCGGGGCCTTCCCGGCCGAGAAGCTCAACATGGCGATCGGCATCTGGGGCGGCGTGATCGGCGCCTCCACCGCGGCCGGACCGATCGTCGGCGGCCTGCTGGTCGAGCACGTCAACTGGGAGTCGGTGTTCTTCATCAACATCCCGGTCGGCCTGGTCGCGCTGGCGCTGGGCGTGTGGATCCTCAAGGACGTCCGGGCCGAGAACGCCGCCAAGTCCTTCGACCTGCCCGGCATCGCGCTGCTCTCGGTGGGGATGTTCGCGCTGGTCTTCGGCATCATCAAGGCCCCCGAGTGGGGCTGGGGCGACGGTCGGACGCTGCTGTTCCTGATCGGCGCGGTGGTCCTGATGGTGCTGTTCGCGCTCTGGCAGGGCAAGGCCCGCGAGCCGCTGATCCCGCTCGGCCTGTTCCGCTCGGTGCCGCTGTCGGCGGGCGTCCTGCTGATGGTGCTGATGGCCTTCGCGTTCTTCGGCGCGATCTTCTTCGTGACCTTCTACCTCCAGAACGTCCACGGGATGAAGCCGGTCGAGGCCGGCGTCCACCTGCTGCCGATGACCGGCATGATGATCATCGGCTCGCCGCTGGCCGGCCTGGCGATCGGCAAGCTGGGCCCGCGCATCCCGATCGTGGCCGGCATGCTGATCACCACCACCGCGATGTTCGGCATGTCCACCCTGGACACCGGCTCCGGCAACGGCGTGATGTCGCTCTGGTTCGTCCTGATGGGCCTGGGCATCAGCCCGGTCATGGTCGGCGCCACCGAGGTGATCGTCGGCAACGCCCCGCTGGAGCTGTCCGGCGTGGCCGGCGGCCTCCAGCAGGCCGCGATGCAGGTCGGCGGCAGCCTCGGCACCGCGGTGCTGGGCGCGCTGATGGCCGCCAAGGTCGGCGACGTCCTGCCGGGCAACTGGGCCAAGGCCGGTCTGCCGCCGGTGGAGGGCGAGGCGGGCGAGGGCCTCAAGCAGGCCGCCCAGCTGGGCATCGCCCCGCCGGCCCCGGCCGGCACCCCGCAGCAGGCGGTGGACGCGATGGCCGGCGCCGTCCACGAGTCCTTCGTGAGCGGCATGTCGCTGGCCTTCGCGGTGGCCGCCGTGGTGGCCTTCGGCGCCGCCGTGCTCGGCCTGCTCACCCGCCGCGGCGCCACCGACGCGGGCCCGGCCGTGCACATCTGACCGGCCCCGCCGCGCCACGGCCCCGGACTCGTCGGAGTCCGGGGCCGTCGTGCTGCTCCGGGGACCGGACGGAAGGCCGCGCCGCGGCGAACGCCGAAGGGCCGGACCCCCGACGGGAGTCCGGCCCCTCAGTGCCTACGGGCTGATCAGGCCTCGCCGCCGGCGGCACCCGGGTCGGCCGCGGCCACGTCCAGCAGCTGGTAGCGGTCGATCGCGTCCTTCAGCGCCGAGCGGTCGATCTTGCCCTGCTTGGCGAGCTCGGTGAGCACCCCCAGGACGACCGACTGCGCGTCGATGTGGAAGAAGCGACGGGCCGCGCCACGGGTGTCGGCGAAGCCGAAGCCGTCGGCGCCCAGCGACTGGTACTGACCCGGCACCCAGCGGGCGATCTGGTCCGGCACCGCGCGCATCCAGTCGGACACCGCGACGACCGGGCCCTCGGCACCCTGGAGCTTCTGGGTGACGTACGGCACGCGCTGCTGCTCCTCGGGGTGCAGCAGGTTGAACTCCTCGGCCTCCACCGCGTCGCGGCGCAGCTCGTTCCAGGAGGTCGCGGACCAGACGTCGGCCTTGACGTTCCACTCCTCGGCGAGGATGCGCTGGGCCTCCAGGGCCCACGGCACGGCCACGCCGGAGGCGAGGATCTGGGCCGGGATCTGGCCGGCGGTGCCCGGCGCGTACTTGTGCAGACCCTTGAGGATGCCCTCGACGTCCACGTTCTCGGGCTCGGCCGGCATCTTGATCGGCTCGTTGTAGACGGTCATGTAGTAGAACACGTCCTCGCCGTGCGGGTGCTCGGCGCTGGAGCCGTACATCCGCCGCAGACCGTCCTGGACGATGTGCGCGATCTCGAAGCCGTACGCCGGGTCGTACGCGACGACACCCGGGTTGGTCGAGGCCAGCAGGTGCGAGTGGCCGTCGGCGTGCTGCAGGCCCTCACCGGTCAGCGTGGTGCGGCCGGCGGTGGCGCCGATCACGAAGCCGCGGGCCAGCTGGTCGGCCATCTGCCAGAACTGGTCGCCGGTGCGCTGGAACCCGAACATCGAGTAGAAGACGTACACCGGGATCAGCGGCTCGCCGTGGGTGGCGTAGGAGGAGCCGGCGGCGATCAGCGAGGCGGTGCAGCCCGCCTCGGAGATGCCGTCGTGCAGCATCTGGCCGGTCGGCGACTCCTTGTAGGCGAGGAGGAGGTCCCGGTCGACCGACTCGTAGGTCTGGCCGAGCGGGTTGTAGATCTTCGCCGACGGGAAGAGCGAGTCCATGCCGAAGGTGCGGTACTCGTCCGGCGCGATCGGCACGAAGCGGTTGCCGATGCCCTTGTCCCGCATGAGGTCCTTGAGCACCCGGACGAACGCCATGGTGGTGGCGATGGTCTGGTTGCCGGAACCCTTCTTGACCGCCTTGTACGCGTCGTCGCCGGGCAGCTCCAGCTTCCGCGGGCGGACCTTGCGGGTCGGCACGTAGCCGCCCAGCTCCTCCCGGCGGTCGTGCATGTACTGGATCTCCTCCGAGTCGCGACCCGGGTGGTAGTAGGGCGGGTAGCCCTCCTCCAGCTGCTTGTCGGTGATCGGCAGGTGCAGCCGGTCGCGGAAGCGCTTCAGGTCCTCGACCGTCAGCTTCTTCATCTGGTGGGTGGCGTTGCGGCCCTCGAAGTTGGGGCCCAGCGTCCAGCCCTTGACCGTCTGGGCGAGGATGACCGTCGGCTGGCCCTTGTGCTCGCGGGCCGCCTTGAACGCCGCGTAGATCTTCTTGTGGTCGTGGCCGCCGCGACCCAGGTGCTGGATCTGCTGGTCGGTCATGTTCTCGACCATGGCGCGCAGGCGCAGGTCGCCGCCGAAGAAGTGCTCGCGGATGTACTGGCCGGTCTCGGTGGCGTAGGTCTGGAACTGGCCGTCCACCGTGGTGTTCAGCTTGTTGACCAGGACGCCGTCGCGGTCCTGCGCGAGCAGCGGGTCCCAGCTGCGGTCCCAGACCAGCTTGATCACGTTCCAGCCGGCGCCCCGGAACTGGGACTCCAGCTCCTGGATGATCTTGCCGTTGCCGCGGACCGGGCCGTCCAGGCGCTGCAGGTTGCAGTTGACCACGAAGGTCAGGTTGTCCAGGCCCTCGCGGGCGGCCAGCGACAGCTGGCCGAGCGACTCGGGCTCGTCCATCTCGCCGTCGCCGAGGAAGGCGTAGACCTGCGAGTCGGAGGTGTCCTTGATCCCGCGGTGCTCCAGGTAGCGGTTCATCCGGGCCTGGTAGATCGCGCCGAGCGGGCCGAGGCCCATCGAGACGGTCGGGAACTCCCAGAAGTCCGGCATCAGCCGCGGGTGCGGGTAGCTGGAGAGGCCGTACGGGGCCTTCGACTTCTCCTGGCGGAACGCGTCGAGCTGCTGCTCGGTGAGCCGGTCCAGCAGGAAGGCGCGGGCGTAGATGCCGGGGGAGGCGTGGCCCTGGAAGAAGACCTGGTCCCCGGACTCGCCCTCGCCGTCCTTGCCGCGGAAGAAGTAGTTGAAGCCGACGTCGTACAGAGACGCGGAGGAGGCGAAGGTGGCGATGTGGCCACCGACGCCGATGCCCGGGCGCTGCGCCCGGGAGACCATGACGGCCGCGTTCCACCGGGTCGCGTTGAGGATCTTCCGCTCGATCTCCTCGTTGCCGGGGAAGAACGGTTCGTCCTTGGTCGCGATGGTGTTGACGTAGTCCGTGCTGCGCATCTCGGGCACGGCGACACGCTTCTCGCGGGCGCGCTCGATCAGCCGCAGCATCAGGTAACGGGCACGCTCACGCCCCCGCTCGTCGATGGCCGCATCGAGCGACTCCAGCCATTCCGCGGTCTCCTCGGGATCGAAGTCCGGGACCTGACTCGGAAGGCCGCCAATGATGATCGGGTTGCGATCGGATCCGGAAGCCACGCTGTTCCTTCACTGTCGGTCGAAACTGAGGTGTGTCGCGCCGCCTCCATCGTGCTACCGCGCTCGGAGATCCGTCATCTCTACCGATCGGTAACCGGTCCGCCCGGCGGGCGGCCCGGTCTGGCGGCGTGCGGTGCGGGCGTCTTCGTCCGCTCCGCACACCCCCGGGTGTTACGAAAAGAGGTGGTCCGACCTGGTGTCCCGTCCACCCGATGGCGGGCGGCCGGGGTGAGGGCCAACAGGAGACTCTACGCCCGCGCACGCGCGGACCCGAATGCCGTTCGCATCTCGGGCGTGCGTACGGCCTGTGGGCCGGGACCACCCGAAGCATCCTTGGACCATGCAGAAAAGGGCAAATCGGTGTGATTCCCGCCACCTCGCGCGGCGTGTCCCCCTGCGACACGTCAACCTTTGGAGGGGATCGGGGGTCGGGTACTTGCGCGAACCGCCGCGCCCGTGTGGACTACGGCCACAGCCCCGGCATGGATGCCGGGCCGAATACTGGAGGTTATTCCCGTGAGCGCGACCGCGGACCCCGCGGACAAGTCCAACCCGGCGACCCGTCTCGGCTTCGAAGAGGGCCAGATCATCCAGGAGCTGGGGTACGACGACGACACTGACCAGGAGCTCCGCGAGGGAATCGAGGAGCTCATCGGGACGGATCTCGTCGACGAGGACTACGACGACGTCGCCGACGCCGTTCTGCTGTGGCACCGCGACGACGACGGGGACCTCACCGACGCCCTCGTCGACGCGCTGGAGTACCTCGCTGAAGGCGGCCTGATCTGGCTGATGACGCCCAAGACCGGGCGGGACGGCCACATCGAGGCCTCCGACATCAGCGACGCGGCCAAGACCGCGGGCCTCTCCCAGACCAGCTCGATCAACATCGTCAAGGACTGGGCGGCCACCAGGCTCGCGACCAAGTCCACGGCGAAGGGCGCCAAGCGCTGAGCGGTCTCCGAAGCACGTGCGGCGGGCCGCGGCCACCCGCCTCATCCGTTCGGCGCAACGGCCGTAAACGAATGCGAGGATGTGGCCCGCCGCGCCCGCCGCGCGGCGCGGTCGCGTCAGAAAGGTCCCGCTCATGGCCATCGAGGTCGGCACCCCGGCTCCGGACTTCGAGCTCAACAACCAGCACGGCGAGGCCGTCCGGCTCTCCGACTTCCGCGGCCGGCGGAACGTCGTCCTGGTCTTCTACCCGTTCGCCTTCACCGGTGTGTGCACGGGCGAGCTGGGCGCGATCCAGCGGGAGCTGGCGGGCCTGCAGAACGACACCGTGCAGGTGCTCGGCCTCTCCTGCGACTCGCAGTTCTCCCAGCGGGTCTTCGCCGACCGGGAGGGCCTGGAGTTCCCGCTGCTGGCCGACTTCTGGCCGCACGGCGAGGTCACCCGGGCCTACGGCGTCCTCGACGAGGAGCGGGGCTGCCCGCTGCGCGGCACCTTCGTGATCGACACCACGGGCACGGTGCGCTGGAGCGTCGTCAACGGCCTCCCGGACGCCCGGGACGAGCAGGAGTACCTGAAGGTCCTCGCGGCGCTCTGAGACCCCCGTACGGGCCCCGCACGCGCCTCGGCCGGGTCGTGAGCGCCCCGGGGCACCCGCCGGCCGAGTGCCCCGGGGCCGTGTCCGGCCTGATCAGGGGTGCGGACGGGAACCCCGTACTACGCTCGGGCCGTTGGCGGGGTGGGATGCGGGAGCCGATGGGCCTCCCGCCGCCCCGGACCGCACCACCGGGGGCACCACTGGACGTGCCTCCCGATTCTTGGAGGACTAGTGGGAGTCAGCCTCAGCAAGGGCGGCAACGTCTCGCTCACCAAGGAGGCACCCGGCCTCACCGCCGTGGTCGTCGGCCTGGGCTGGGACGTCCGGACCACCACCGGCGCGGACTTCGACCTGGACGCCAGCGCCCTGCTGTGCAACGCCCAGGGCAAGGTCACCTCGGACGGCAACTTCGTGTTCTTCAACAACCTGAAGAGCCCGGACGGCTCGGTCGAGCACACCGGTGACAACCTGACCGGCGAGGGCGAGGGCGACGACGAGGCGATCAAGGTCAACCTGGCCGGCGTGCCGGTGGACGTCGAGAAGATCGTCTTCCCGGTGTCGATCTACGACGCCGAGACCCGCGGCCAGAACTTCGGCCAGGTGCGCAACGCGTTCATCCGCGTGGTGAACCAGGCCGACAACACGGAGCTGGCCCGCTACGACCTCTCCGAGGACGCCTCCACCGAGACCGCGATGGTCTTCGGCGAGCTGTACCGCAACGGCGTGGAGTGGAAGTTCCGCGCCATCGGCCAGGGCTACGCCTCCGGTCTGCGCGGCATCGCGCAGGACTTCGGCGTCAACGTCTGAGCCCGCGCCGGCGCCCTGCGGCGCGGGCTGCGCGCCGTTCTCCCGGGGCGGCCCCGGACCTCCGAGGTCCGGGGCCGCCCCGGCTTCGTCCGGCCCGGTGCCGAGGCGGTTCCTCGCACTGCGAGGATGTGAGTTCAGGAAGTTCAGCCGACCAGAACCGGTCGGCCGGGGCCGCGGGGGACTACACCTGGATGGCGCCCCGGGAGAAGCAAGGGAGGAAGAACGTCATGGTGGTCACGCTCGCCAAGGGTGGCAACGTCTCGCTCACCAAGGCCGCGCCGAACCTGACGCAGGTCCAGATCGGCCTCGGCTGGTCCGCCCGTTCGACCACGGGCGCCCCGTTCGACCTCGACGCTAGCGCCCTGATCTGCGGTGGCGGGCGAGTGCTCGGTGACGAGTACTTCGTCTTCTACAACAACCTCAAGAGCCCCGAGGGCTCGGTGGAGCACCAGGGCGACAACCTCACCGGCGGCGACGAAACGGGTGACGACGAGGTGGTCCTGGTCAGCCTGGACCTCGTCCCGGCGCAGGCCGACAAGGTGATCTTCGCGGTCTCGATCTACGAGGCCGAGGCGCGGCTCCAGAACTTCGGTCAGGTCCGCAACGCCTACATCCGGGTCGTCAACTCGGTCGACGGCCAGGAGATCGCCCGCTACGACCTGTCCGAGGACGCGTCCAGCGAGACCGCGATGATCTTCGGTGAGCTGTACCGCTACGCGGGCGAGTGGAAGTTCCGCGCAGTGGGTCAGGGGTACGCCTCCGGCCTGCGTGGCATCGCGCTCGACTTCGGCGTGAACGTACAGTAAAGGCGGAAATCGGACTTGTCGTACCCGACCCGATCATGAGAACAGAGGGCAGTGCGGGGGTGACCTGACCGGGCCGGGCCCGGTCAGGACGTCTCGGGGACGAGGCCGCCCCCGGCACGGCCAGAACCCGAAAGGTAGCCAACTCCCGTGTTCCTCCGCACATTCGGCTGGTCGTTCGCGATCACCGTCATCGGCCTGATCGCGGCCGGCCTGCTCTGGGGAGCCCAAGGCTTCGGCATCGTGCTGATGCTCTCCATCCTGGAGATCTCCCTGTCGTTCGACAACGCGGTGGTCAACGCCACGGTGTTGAAGCGGATGAACCCGTACTGGCAGAAGATCTTCCTGACCGTCGGTGTCCTCATCGCGGTCTTCGGCATGCGCCTGGTCTTCCCGCTGCTGGTCGTCGGCCTCACCGCGAAGCTCAGCCCCACGACGGTCATCGACCTCGCGCTGCACTCCGAGAAGACCTACGAGGGCCTCACCTACGGCCAGTACCTGGAAGCGGCCAACCCGGCCATCGCGGCCTTCGGCGGCGTCTTCCTGCTGATGATCTTCCTCGACTTCATCTTCGAGGAGAAGGACTACAACTGGCTGGCCTGGATCGAGCGCCCGCTGGAGAAGGTCGGCAAGCTGGAGGCCTTCTCCACCGTCGTCGCCCTGGTCGCCCTGCTGCTCGCCTCCAACTTCTTCGCCGGGGAGCACGCGGAAACCGTTCTGCTCGCCGGTGTCCTCGGCCTGGTCACCTACCTCGCCGTCAACGGCCTCTCCTCGATCTTCGAGTCGGGGCTGGAGGCCGAGGAGGAGCGCGAGGAGGAGGCGGAGAAGGCCGGCAAGTCGATCGTCCAGGTCGGCGGCAAGGCCGCGTTCTTCCTCTTCCTCTACCTGGAGGTCCTGGACGCCTCGTTCTCCTTCGACGGCGTGGTCGGCGCGTTCGCCATCTCCAGCGACATCTTCCAGATCACCCTGGGCCTCGGCATCGGCGCGATGTACATCCGCTCGCTGACCGTCTTCCTGGTCCGCAAGGGCACCCTGGACGACTACGTCTACCTGGAGCACGGCGCGCACTACGCCATCGGCGCGCTGGCGGCGATCCTGCTGATCGGGATCAAGTACCACATCCCGGAGATCGTCACCGGGCTGATCGGCGTCGCCTTCATCGGGCTGGCGCTCGGCTCGTCGATCCTGCGCAACCGGCGCGAGGGCGCGGACGAGGAACCGGAGCTGGTCGGCACCGGAAAGTAGTCCGCAGGGCAAGCGAAACGGCCGCCTCCGGGATTTCCCGGGGGCGGCCGTTCCTCGTGGTCCGCGACCGTGGCCGCGGGGTGCCGGGGTCAGCCGAGCTGCTGCTCGATCGCGCGCAGCTTGCGCTCCAGCGAGTCCAGCTTCGGCATCGACAGGGTGTCGTCGTCGGCCGTCAGGTCGATGGCCGAGCCGCTGCGGGACGACCCGGTGCCGGAGGAGGACGACGAGTACGAGGACGAGGAGTAGGAGGACGAGTACGAGGAGGACGAGTACGAGGAGCCGACGGCGGCGCGGGGGCGGCGGCCGGCGTCCAGCGCGGCCGGCTCCGGCGAGTCGCCGGACAGGAGCGAGGCCGAGGTCGAGGTGGTGGCGTCGGATCCCGCGGCTAGGGCAGGCTCCGTAGCGCTCGGGCCGTCTCCGGCAGCCGTGAGGGCGGGAACCTGGCGGCCGCCGCGGGTCCGGGCGAGCATGCCGCCCTGCCGGGAGATGGCCTTCAGCTCGGCCCGCTCGCGGCGGTCGGCCGTACGGGCGCGGGCCTTGGCGTCCAGCTTCGCCTGGCGCTCCTCGCGCACCTCGTCGACCGCCTCGTCCAGGCTGCGGACGTTCTCCAGCAGCATCAGCGACCAGGCCGCGTAGGTCTCGCGCGGGGCGCGCAGCCAGCGGACGATGCGGATCTGCGGCAGCGGGCGCGGCACCAGGCCCTGCTCCCGCAGCGCGGCCTTGCGGGTCTGCTTCAGCGCCCGGTCGAACAGGATCGCCGCCGAGATCGACATGCCGGAGAAGAACTGCGGGGCGCCGTCGTGCGACACGCCGCGCGGGGCGTGCACCCAGTTGAACCAGGCCGAGGCGATCGCGAACACCCAGACCAGCAGGCGCGAACCGAGCGCGGCGTCACCGTGGCTGGCCTCGCGGACGGCGAGCACCGAGCAGAACATCGCGGCGCCGTCCAGACCGAACGGGACGAGGTACTCCCAGCCGCCGGACAGACCCAGGTTCTCCTTGCCGAAGCCGACCAGGCCGTGGAAGGAGAGGGCGGCCGCGACACCGGCGCAGCAGAACAGCAGCGTGTACGAGGAGATGCCGTAGATCATCTCCTTGCGCCGACGGCGCTCCTCGCTGCGCTCCCAGGAGTCGCCGGACTCGTCCTTCTTCGAGCTCTTGAATCGCAGCGTCGCCATCAGGACGGCGACGAACAGCAGGGCTGCGCCGCCGACGACGGTCCAGACCAGCTGTATGGAGGTCAGGTTCATTGCGGGTCGGGCCTCGGGTTTCCGCAGGGGACAGGATCACAGCGCGACACAGGCGGTCAGGGCCCGCCGAGCGGGAGCTGCCTGACGGTTCGTTCGTCGCCGCACGACGGGCCCGCCGCGCCCGCGCAGGGGCGGACGGGACACCTGTGCGGCTAGACGATATCGCGTCCGAAGGGGCGGCATGTTACGGGAGGGCGGCTTCCTCCCGCCAATCGACCCGCCGGTCGGGCCCGGTTGGGTAGAGGAGGGGGCGGACTGGGTATCCGACGGCCGGGCCGATGCCCGATCATTGGTCGGCGGACCGTCAGAACGCCTGGCGGGAGCAGGGGGAGAGGACTGCATGGTCTCGATCTGGGAGTACCTGCGCGGGGACAAGAGCTACACCTTCGACAACCCCGGCGGTCAGCACAAGGTCATACTCACCAAGTCGGCCCCGCAGCACGCGATCACCGGGTCGGCCGCCACCACCGGCTACCTCTACGTCAACCTGCACTGGACGATGAGCGCCGGAGGCGCCGCCCGGCCGAGCACCCGGGAGTCCGTGAAGCGGTTCTTCAGCCCGCGGATCCTGCGGCCGCAGGACCCGGACTCGCCGCAGGGCACCGAGCCGACGAACGTCGACCTCGACCTGGCCTGCATGTACGAGCTCTCCGACGGGAGCACCGGCGTGGTGCAGCCGCTCGGCGGGCTCTTCGGAGACCTCCAGAACGCGCCGTACATCAAGCTCAGCGGCGACGACCAGTACGGGGCGCCGTCCGGCGAGACGATGTACGTCAACCTGGAGAAGAAGGACAAGTTCAAGCGGCTGCTGATCTTCGTCTACATCTACGACGGCACGCCGGCCTTCGAGCAGTCGCACGCGGTGGTCACGATCGTGCCGCAGACCGGGCCGCGGATCGAGATCAAGCTGGAGGAGCGGGCCCGGGCGGCGCGCTCCTGCGCGGTGGTGCTGATCGAGAACTCGGGGGACAACCAGCTGACGGTGCGCCGCGAGGTGCGGTACGTCAACGGGTTCCAGGCGGACATCGACCGGCTGTACGGCTTCGGGATGCAGTGGCAGCGCGGGTACAAGAGCGACTGACGGCGGTCGGCGGTCGGCGGTTCGGTGGTGGTGCCGGGCCGGGGCCGCGGCTCGGCGGTTCCGGCGGGGCCGGGGTCGCGCGGGGCCGGGTCCGGGTCTCGGCGGGGCCGGGGCTGTCGGGCGGCCCCGCCGGGGGCGTCAGCGGGGCTGGAACTGCGGGCCCTGCGGGGGCAGCGCGAACTCCTCGCCGGTGGAGGCCGGGGGCTGGGCCGTCGGCGGCTGCGGCGGGACGGGCGGCTGCTGGCCGGTGCCGGGCTGCGGGTAGCCGTAGCCGGCGGGGCGCTGCTGCTGCGGCGGGACGGGCTGGTTCGGCTGGGGATAGCCGTAACCGCCCGGCTGCTGCTGGTACAGCTGCTGGCCGGTGCCCGGCTGCGGGTAGCCGTAGCCGCCGGCGGGCTGCTGCTGGGGGTGGCCGTACGCCGGGCCGGTCTGCTGGGGGTAGCCGTAGCCGGTGCCGGGCTGGTGGCCCGGGGGCGCGGTGGGCGGCGGGGGCATGGTCGGCGGGGCCGCGGGCGGCGGCGGGGTCGCCGGTGCGGGCGAGGCGCTCGCGGCGGCGGTGGCCGGGGCCGGGGCGGTGGCCGGTGGCTGGGTGGGCGGCTGGGCCGGGGCGGGCGGCTGGGCCGGCGGCGACAGCGGGACGGCCGGGGCCAGCGTGAAGGTGCCCGGCTCGGGGGTGGTCGAGCGCGGGTCCGGCATCGCGGTGCTGCGCGGGTCGAGAGTGCCGGACGGGGTGGTGGACACGGGCACCTGGGCGGGCACCTGGTCGGCCTCCGCCTCGTCGTCCACCATGATGCCGAAGTCGGTGGCGAGACCGATCAGCCCGGAGGTGTAGCCCTGGCCGATCGCCCGGAACTTCCAGGACCCGGACCGGCGGTACAGCTCGCCGGCGACCAGGGCGGTGACGTTCTCGGCGTCGTCGATCCCGAACTCGGCGAGCGCGGGCACGCCCTCGCCGGCCGTGGCGTCGAAGAGCAGCAGGCGCAGCCCCGGCACCGCGCGGAACGGTCCGCCCTCGGAGGAGCCGGCCAGCACCACCCGGTCCACCTCGGTGGGCAGCTTGCCCAGCTCGACCTCGATCGTGTCGATGATCTCGGCGCCGCCGGAGGTCTGCTGCTTGGGCAGGTGGCGGACCAGGCCGGAGGGGTGGCGGGGCTGGTTGTAGAAGACGAAGTCGGCGTCCGAGCGGACCTTGCCGGAGGCGCCGAGCAGCAGCGCCGACGCGTCCACGTCCGGCGCACCGGGCGTGGCGCTCCAGCGCAGCACGGCGCGGACCGCCGCCGCCGGCAGTGCGATGTTGGCGCCCTTGGCCATCACGTGCGTCATAGCCGACCATCCTGCCTGTTCGCCACCCCTTCGGACAACGTGACCGGACCGGTCCGTGCCGGGTCGGACTTTGCCAAGACTTGCGCTTTCCGAGGTTTGCCGCCGTCGTTTCCGGGGTTCGCCGCCGTTCCGCCCATGATCGTCCAAGTGGACCGGGATGTTCCGGGAGTTCAGTGCCGGGGAACCGGGACCGGCCGGATCCCGTCCGTACGATGGGCGGTCGAAAGGTCCCCGGGGTTTCGACGCAGGGGCGCCCGGCGGAGGCGCCCCGGGAACCAAGGCGCCCGGTCGGCCGGTTGACCAGGGTGTCGTCGGCAACCGGTCAGGGGCCGGTCCACTTCCTGGAGGAGAGCACCTTGCGCCATTTCGGCCACCTCGCCGAGGACGTACGCGGCCGGCTCTTCCTGGAACAGCCGCGCCCGTTCGACGTGCGGAGCGAGCCGACGGTGCTCGCCACCGCCCTCGGCGGCACCCTCTACAGCCCGGCCACCCGACCCGCCCTGGCCGCCGACATCCGCAAACTCGCTGGTCGGGGCGTGGTGTCGATGGTGCTCTGCCTGGAGGACGCGATCGCCGACCACGAGGTGGACGCGGGCGAGCGGAACCTGGTCGAGCAACTGAATGACCTGGTCAAGGATTTCACCTCCTGTGCACAGAGCCACCCCCTGCTCTTCATCAGGGTCCGCACCGCCGCCCAGATCCTCGACCTGGCCCGGCGCCTCGGACCGGCCGTCGAACTGCTGAGCGGCTTCGTGCTGCCGAAGTTCACCCCCGAGAACGGTGGCGAGTACCTGGCCGCGCTGGCCGCCGCCGAGGCCGCGACCGGGCGGCGGCTGTTCGCCATGCCCGTCCTGGAGTCGCCCGAACTCGCCCACCTGGAGACCAGGCGGGACCAGCTCTTCGGCATCGCCGACCTGCTCGCCGGCCACCGCGAGCGGGTGCTCGCCGTCCGGCTCGGCGTCACCGACCTCTGCTCCGCGTACGGCCTGCGGCGCTCGCCCGACCTCACCGCGTACGACGTGGCGCTGGTCGCGTCGGTGATCGGGGACGTGGTCAACGTGCTCGGCCGGGCGGACGGCACCGGGTACACCGTCACCGGACCGGTCTGGGAGTACTTCCCGGTGCAGGAGCGGATGTTCAAGCCGCAGCTGCGCCGGACCCCGTTCGCGGGGGCGTCCGTCTCCGTCGCGGCCGGGGCTGCGGCCGGGACCGCCGGGACTGCCGGAGCTGTCGGGACTGCCGGGACCGCCGGGGCACTGCGGGCCTCCGGGGAGGAGGTCCGCCGACGGATCATCGAACACGACCTGGACGGACTGATCCGGGAGGTCGAACTCGACCGGGCCAACGGCCTGCTCGGCAAGACCTGCATCCACCCCAGCCATGTGCCGGCCGTGCACGCCCTCTCCGTGGTCACGCACGAGGAGTACTGCGACGCCCGGGACATCCTCCGGCAGGAGCATGACGGCGGCGGGGTACTGCGCTCGGCGTACACCAACAAGATGAACGAGGCCCGGCCGCACCGGGCCTGGGCGGAGCGGGTGCTGCTGCGGGCGGAGGTGTTCGGGGTGGCCCGGGAGGACGTGAGCTTCGCGGAACTGCTGTCGGCCTGCCTGTGCGGCTGACTGTTTCCGCGACCGAACCCGAGCCGTTCCCTCCGGTTCCCCCGGCGGGGATATGACGGATCCGTGAGCGGCGGGCACCGACGCACCGACGCACCAACGCACCGACGTACCAACGCACGAACGCACGAACGCACCAGCGCACCATCGAAGGCAGGACCAGCAGTGACAGCAACACCGCAGACGTGGACCGGCCGTTGGGTCGCCGACCGGGCCGGGATCGCGCTGACCGGATCCGAGCGCCTCCCCGAACTCGTCGGCCTGGCGCTGCGCTCGGGAAACCCCAAGCGCGCCCACCTGCTGGTCTCCAACGTGCTCGGCAAGCACGTGCCGCAGCGGCCCTCGGTGGTCCACGGCACCGGGCTCGAACTCGGCCGCCGGGTCCGCGAACTGCTCGGCGCCGCGGCCACCGCGCGCGCCGTCGTGCTCGGCTACGCGGAGACGGCCACCGGCCTCGGCCACAGCGTCGCCGACGGCCTGGACGCCCCCTACCTGCACTCCACCCGCCGAGCGGTGCCCGGCCTGGCCCCGGTCGGCGGCTTCGAGGAGGAGCACTCGCACGCCACCTCGCACCTGCTGCTCCCCGCCGACCCCGCACTCCTCGCCGGGGACGGGCCGCTGGTGCTGGTGGACGACGAGTTCTCCACCGGCCGCACGGTGCTCAACACCATCCGCGACCTGCACGCCCGCCACCCCCGCGGCCACTACGTGGTGGTCGCCCTGGTGGACCTGCGCTCCGCGGCCGACCGGCGCCGGCTCGACGAGGCCGCCGCCGAACTCGGCGTCCGGCTGGACCTGGTGGCCACCGCGAGCGGGACCGTCGAGCTGCCCGAGGACGTCGTGGCCCGGGCCGAGCGGCTGATCGCCGCGGCGGCACCGGAGGAAGTGCCACCGGCGGCCCCCGCGGCGCCGCTGGCCCGGATCGAGCTGGACTGGCCCACCGGACTCCCGGACGGCGGCCGGCACGGCTTCACCGCCCGCGACCGCGCCCGGCTGGACGCCGCACTGCCCCGACTCGCCGGACAGCTGGCCGAGGCCCTGCCCGCAGGGGCACGGCGGGTGCTGGTGCTCGGCTTCGAGGAGCTGATGTACGCGCCGCTGCGCCTGGCCGACGCCCTCGACGAACGGCTCGGCGGCAACCGCGTCCGGTTCTCCACCACCACCCGCTCGCCCGTCCTGGCGGTGGACGACCCCGGCTACGCCATCCGCACCCGGCTCGCCTTCCCCGCCCACGACGACCCGCAGGACGGCGGCTCGCCCGAGCGCTACGCGTACAACGTCGCCCCCGGCAGCGACCCGGCGCGGCGCTTCGACGCGGTGGTGCTGGTGGTGGACGACATGGCCGACACCCCGGCGCTGCACGAGGGCGAGCGGGCGCTGCTCGGCCAGCTGCGGCAGGTGACCGACCGGGTGGTGCTCGCCGTGCTGCCCTCGCACCGGCCGGTGGCCGGGGGTGCCGCGCTGGCTGGGCCGTCCGCGACGTCCGCGACGTCCGCGACGGCTGGGCCCGTTCCGCGGTCCGTTCCGCGGTCCGTTTCGCCGTCGCTGTTGCCTTTGACGTCGCCGTTGCCGTCGTCGACGCTGCCCGTGCCGCTGTACGGGCCGGCGTTCTCCTCGTACCCGGCCGAGGAGGTGGCCTGGCTGCTCAAGGACCTCTCCGGGGTCGCGCTCGAAGCCCCCACCGAGGAGCGCGAGGAGGCCGTCCAGAACGGCGGCGCGCACTACGCCGAGTCGCTGCCGGTCGAGTACCAGCCCAGCCCCGAGTACCAGGAGCTGTTCCAGCAGGCACTGCGCGGCTCCGCCGCCCGGATCGCGCTCGCCGTCGGCACCGTCGCCGAGACGCTGCTGCGCGAGCGCGGCCCCGGGCTGGTGCTCGCCTCGCTGGCCCGCGCCGGCACGCCCGTCGGCATCCTGGTCCGGCGCTGGCTGGCCTTCGCGCACGGCCTGTCCGTCCCGCACTACGCGGTCTCGATCGTGCGCGGCCGCGGCATCGACCCGGTCGCGCTGCGGTACCTGGCGGCCCACCACCGCGCGCAGGACGTGGTGTTCGTCGACGGCTGGACCGGCAAGGGCGCGATCACCCGCGAACTGGCCGGCGCGCTGGCCGGCACCGACTTCGACCCGGACCTCGCGGTGCTGGCCGACCCGGGCCGCTGCGTGCGGACGTACGGCACCCGGGACGACTTCCTGATCCCGTCCGCCTGCCTCAACTCCACCGTCTCCGGGCTGGTCTCGCGCACCGTGCTGCGGGCCGGGCTGATCGGGCCGGACGACTTCCACGGCGCCAAGCACTACGCCGAACTGGCTGGGAGCGACGTCTCTGCGGCCTTCCTGGACGCGGTGGCCGCCCGCTTCGGCGAGGTCCGTGCCGCGGTGGCCGAGGGTGCCGGCCGGCTCGCCGACGACCCGCAGCGGGCGCCCGACTGGGCCGGCTGGGCCGCGGTCGAGCGGATCAGCGCCGAGTACGGCATCGACAACGTCAACCTGGTCAAGCCCGGCGTCGGCGAGACGACGCGGGTGCTGCTGCGGCGCGTTCCCTGGCGGATCCTCGCCCGGCGCGGCGCCGGCGCGGACCTCGACCACGTCCGGCTGCTCGCCGCCCAGCGCGGAGTCGAGGTCGAGGAGGTGGACGGCTTGCCGTACACCTGCGTCGGCCTGATCCACCCCCGCTACAGCCGCGGGGCGACCGGGGACGACGGGCGTGCCGTGACCGACGGGCACCGCGGTACCGACGGGCACCCCGGCACCGACGTGCGCCCCGGCGCCGACGGGAGCGCCGTGACCGACCGGCGTGCCGCGACCGACCGGCGTGCCTTCACCGATGGGCGCGTCGCGACCGAGACTACGGGGAGGGATTCCTGATGGGTGTTCTGGTGGCCAGCGACCTCGACCGGACGCTGATCTACTCCGAACGGGCCATGGCCCTGGCCGAGCCCGACCGGCTCGCGCCGCGGCTGCTCTGCGTCGAGGTGTACCAGGGGCGGCCGCTGTCCTTCATGACCGAGCGGGCCGCCGGGCTGCTCGCCGACCTCGCCCGGGAGGTCTGCTTCGTCCCGGCCACCACCCGGACACCGGAGCAGTACGGGCGGGTCAACCTGCCCGGCCCGACACCGGACTGGGTCCCCGCGTACGCGATCTGCGCCAACGGCGGGCAACTGCTGGTGGACGGCGTGCCGGATCGTGACTGGCGGGCCGAGATCACCACGCGGATAGCGGCCGGCTCGGCCCCGCTGGAGGAGGTGACCCGGCGGCTCGCCCTCTGCGCCGACCCGGAGTGGACGCACAAGCGGCGGGTCGCCGACGAGCTGTTCGCCTACCTGGTGGTCGAGCGCGCCGCGCTGCCGGAGGGCTGGCTCGACGAGCTGACCGGCTGGTGCGCCGAACGCGGCTGGACGGTCTCCCTGCAGGGGCGCAAGGTGTACGCGGTGCCCGCGCCGCTCACCAAGAGCGCCGCGCTGGCCGAGGTCGTCCGGCGCGCCGGCGCCGACACGGTGCTGGCGGCCGGGGACTCACTGCTCGACGCGGACCTGCTGCTCGCGGCGGACGCGGGCTGGCGTCCGGGGCACGGCGAACTCGCCGACAGCGGCTGGACGGCCCCCGGCGTCACCGCCCTGACGGAGGTGGGGGTGACGGCGGGGGAGGAGATCGTCCGGCGGTTCCTCGCCGGAGCGTCCGCCCTGCCGGTCGGGGTCTGACCGGGACCGGCCCCGGTCAGCCGCAGCAACCGCCCCCGCAGCAACCGCCCCCGCCCCCGCCCCCGGCGGCGGGGGCCTGCTGGGCGGCGGCCGCGCCACCCGTGACGGCGACGGTGGACAGCAGCTTCACGGTGTCCTCGTGGCCCTGCGGGCAGACGGCGGGGTCGTTGGCCTGGGCCATCGGGCGGCGGAGCTCGAAGGTGGCGCCGCAGGAGCGGCAGCGGAAGTCGTAGCGTGGCATACCGGCAGCGTACCCAGCGGGGGTGGCTGCCGGGAGCCCTGTTCCGGCGCCACTGGTCCTCCTGGTCCTACCGGTGCCACCGGCGTTCCCGGTCCTACCGGTCCTACCGGTGACCGCCGAGGTCCCCGCGGATCAGCTCGATCACCCGCGCCGCCGTGTCCCGCACGCCCGCGAGCTCGGTCAGGAAGTGCCAGTAGTCGGGGTGCCGGCCCGCCGCCTCCAGCGCGGCCACCGCGCGGTCCAGCCGGGCCACCGCCTCGTCCAGCGGGGCGGCGTGCCGCGGGTCCGGCGCGCTGCGCCCGGCCATCGCCAGCCGCTGCGCGTCCCGGATCGCGAAACGGGCGCGCTCGATCTCCCGGTTGGGGTCGTGCTGCACCTCGTTCAGCTGCCGCAGCCGGTCGTTCACCGCGGACACCGAGCCGTCGGCGGTCTCCAGCAGCGCGCGGACCGTCCCGATCGCGGCGGTGGCGTCCGCCCAGCGCTGCTCGTCCCGCGCCCGGGCGGCCTCGGCGAGCTTGCGCTCGGCGGCGCGGCCGGTCTCCGCGACCTGGTCCGACACCCGCTGGAGGTCCTGCCAGCAGGCGGTGCTGAACCGGCGGCGCAGCTCGCTCAGAGCGGGCTCGACCGTCGCGGCCTTGGTCTCCAGTGCCTGGATGCGGGTCCGCAGGCTCGCCACCCGCCGGTCGATCTCCCGCGCCCGCTCCGGCAACTGCCCGGCGTCGGCGGCGATCGCCTCGGCGCGGTGCTTCACGTCGTCCGCGCGCCGCAGGGTGTCCGCGACCCCGTGCCGTGCCGGGCCCTCGTTCAGCCGGCCGAGCTCGGGCGCCAGCTCGGCCAGCCGGGCCGCCAGGTCGTCCGCCCGCAGGCCGGCGCCGCGCGCCTCGTCCAGCGCGGTGGTGGCCGCGAGCAGCGCGCGCTTGGCCTGCTCGACCGCCGGGGTGACCCGCATCAGCTGCTGCTCGGCGTGCTGGACGGTCGGCTGCAGCCGGCGCAGGAAGTCGTTCAGCTCCGCCCGGGCCGAGCCCAGCTGGCCCTTCACGTCCTCCAACTGGCGCTTGGCCTGCGCGGCCGTGCCCGCGTCCAGGGTCTCGCTGTCCAGGTTGTGGGCGTCGAGCGCGGCGAGGTAGTTCACGGTGACCTGGTCGACCCGGCCGGAGATCGCCGCCAGGTCGGCCAGCGCGCGCTGCGCCGCCTGTCCCTCCTCCGCCGCGCGGACCGTCTCCACCGCGAGCTGCACCTCGCGCTGGGTCTCCTCCAGCTCGTAGAACGCCTCCTGGGCCGCCGCCCGGGCCTCCCGGGCCTGTGCCCGTCCGCCCTCACCGCCGCCGCGCCGGCCCCACCAGCCGCCGGTCCCGGCCGAGGCCAGCCCGACCGCCCCCAGCGCACCCGCCAGCACCACCGGCAACACCAACGCGTCGGCCAGCGCACTCCCCGCCCGACGCCGCCCCCGCCCGCTCCCGCCGGCCACCGTCACTGCGCGCTCCCTGCTCCGACCCGCTGATCCGGCCTCCATTCTCCCCGATCCCCCCACCGGCCCGGCACCCCCTCCCACCCCATCCACCTCACGGCCCCGCACCCCGCCGCACCCCCGCCCACCCGCCACCCCACCGGACACCCGGCCCACACCACCTCCCGGGACCAGGTACCCTAGGCACTCGTCGTACGCCCACCGGGCATACGGCAGGGGGCGCGTAGCTCAGTGGTAGAGCGCTGCTCTTACAAAGCAGATGTCGGCGGTTCGAAACCGTCCGCGCCCACGGCACGGAAGGGCCAGTTCGGAGGCAGAATCCTCTCGAACTGGCCCTTGATCGTTTCTGGGCTCCTACTCGTCCCGGGCCACCTGCGTGCCGGATACCCCCGGTGCAGGGAAGCGCTGAGCCAGCCAGGACTCGACAGCAGCCTTGGACGTGTAGCCGTGCTGCCGAAGCAGGTCGACGATGTCACGGCCACAGATAAGAATCACCGGGTGCTGATCGTCACGGATCTCCTCCTGCATCTGCCGGTTGAAGAACGATGTCGTGACGAGGACTCCGAAGTTCCGATGCCGGAGCCGGGAGATCAATCGACTCCCCTCCTTGACCCCGACCGACTGATCCGGCGATTTGCACTTGGCTTCAAGTGCGAAGTCGATTGCGATCCGGTCCGCGGGAGGGCCCAGATGGTACTGGCCGACCGCATCCCGGCCCCCGTCGCGGCTCCGGCGGGTCACCTCAACCTGCCCGGTCGCCGGCGCGAGCAGGCGCCAGAGCTCCACAGCGCACGGCTCGAAGTCGTGTTCCCGGCCGCGGAAGTGCTCCCGCACAGCAGCCAAGATCTCCTGGGACTCCAGGTCGTGCGGCAACTGCTCTGCCTGGCTGCGGATGACGGTTGTGGCGGGAGCTGCGAGTGCCATGTAGGAACGGGTCTCGACCCATGTCCGCCAAGCCTCTGGGCAGCCGCCTTCCAGGGCGTCACCGCCGTTCAGCACATGCTCAATCCAGGTACGCGGGATCACAGCCTGGTCGAGCACGGTGAAACGCGCCCGGTAGTTCTGGAACCGTCGGCCGTTGGTGGTGCGCCAGATTGCGGCCAGCTCATCGTCCGAGGTCAGGGCAGGGCCGCCGGGTGCGAGCAGGCCGCGGAACCGGACGCCGCGGCCGGTGGCGCCAGCCTTCTCGAAGAGCAGGAACGGAGGTATTCGGCGGCGGGCGTCAGGCCCCTCGTGCGACGCAGCGAAGACATCGCGCAGTAGGAGGTTCCCGCGGCGTGGAGTCTTGTGCATCTCGTGGCCGGGGGTCCGGTTGTCGCCGAAGTAGGTGAAGCCGCCAGTCTGAGGGTCGAGAGCATCTGGCCAGTCAGGCTGCCGGCCGGTCGTGTAGAGGACTGCAAGGCGTACGGACTGTTCCTGTGGCGAGCCGGCGGGCCTGAAGCCGCCCTGGTTGCCGACCCCCGGGACGAGCCTGTTGATCGGGTCATCTGAGCTGTTGCCCCTCGTGCCGCCGGGGTAGAACGCATCAAGATGGAGGTCGACCCCGGACAGATCCGCGAAAGTAGCGGCAGGTTGTTCGGTCTGGGGCGAGGGTATGGCGGAGGCGGGCACGTGATCAGGCTCCGTTCTGCTGAGCTTGCAGTACGTATGTGCGAATCGAAGTCTCTCGCGAGCGTGATCACATGAGGTCACCGGGGTAATCGCCGGTCCTGGCAAGGAGTAGTGCAGCCGGTCATGTGCCGGTAGATCTGCGCGGCCCGGGTGCTGCTGTGGCCCGTTCTGGTCCTGAGCTCCCGGGTGTCGGCCCCGTTCTGCGAGGCGAGGGTGTTTCCGGTGCACAGAGGTCGTGGAAGTGGGCATCCTCGCTCACCTCAGTAGCAGTGCGGGCCTTGATCCAGTCGTCCCGGAGGCTTCTTCGGCGGAGCTTGCCGCGGCGGGGCCCGATGAGGTGTGCCCGCCCGAGCAGGGGTCGGCGAATCGGTCGAGGTGGTGTTCCGGGTCGCCCACGATCCCGGCAGGAAAGCGATGGGGCGGAAGCCCGCACGGCTCTTCGACGCCTTGCCGTAGAGCCGACCGCGGTTGAGCTCCGCCCGGTTGCGCTGCACCCGGACGAGCCGGTTCACCAGTTCGACGTCCCGCCGGGGGAGCGTAGCCGGCTTGCCGAAGCGGAGCGTCGGGAACACGGTCAGCAGCGCCAGGGCCCGCCAGTGTGGACTGATCGCGTCGGCGGTGACGACCTCGGTGACCGTGAGGACTGGGCGCTCCCGTACGTCGCAGGTATCCGCCCCCGTGGCGCGGCACGGGTTGTGCTGGAACAGCTCACGTCCACGGCGGTTTTCATGATGGCCCGCAGCAGTTGGTGCGCCTTGACGACGGAAGGCTCGTCCGCGCCGTCGTGGAGGAGGTTCGATCGCCGGGTGAGGACACTCGCCGACGTGGTCTCGGAGATCATCCGGTGGCCCAATCAGAGCTGGATGTACTGGCGGTGCGTGATCGTGTACCGCTCGTGTGTGCTCTCCTCCAGCTTGCGGTCCCGCAACCAGGCGGTGGCGAAGCCGACCAACTTGACCTTCCCGGAGTCCGGATCGGCTTACTTGTCGTGCCTGGTGTCCGCCCCGGTCAGGTGAGCGCAGCCTCGGCATCGGTCTTGGTCGGGTAGGTCACCTCACCCTTGTGCATCAGTCCGGTGACTGAGTCCGGGTAGTGGATCTGCCAGCGGCCGGAGGGCAGTTGGCGGGCGGAGTCGAAGCGGCGGCGGGTTCCCTCGATGTTCGCCATCAGGCAGCCCTCCTGAGCTGTCCGCGCCGGACGGTGACCGGCTGGACGGTACGAGTGGTGATGAACTCGGCGATGGCCGAAGCCGGGACCTTCCAGGACCCAGGCGCGGCGCTCGGCGCGGCGGTCGGGGAGTTGGCAGGTCGGGTGGGGTGCAGGTCGGGGCGGGTGGCGCACCTGGGCCGGCTCCTCGGCCGTTTCCGGGTCCTGGCGGTGCGCCGGGCCTGGGGCCCTTCGCCGGTCGGGGGTGGGGGCTGCCGGGTGGCGGTGGTGGGCCGGGGTGGTAGGGAGGGGGGATGTTGACCAGGGCGTTCGATGCGGTGCTGTGCGATGTGGACGGGGTGATCCGGTTCTTCGACGGGGCCGAGGTGGCGGCGTTGGAGCGGGCGGCGGGGGTGGGTGAGGGGAGTACGGCGGAGGTCGGGTTCGCACCGGAGAACGACCTGCCGCTGCTGCTGGGGCGGATCGGGAAGGCGGAGTGGGTGGAGTCGATCGCGCGGGGGCTGGCCGGGCGGGTGACGGGCGCGCAGGCGCGCGGGCTGGCGGAGGCGTTCGCGAACTCGCCGTTCCGGGCGGACGAGGCGGTGGTGGGGCTGTTGCGGCAGGTGCGGGAGCACTGCCGGGTGGTGCTGGTGACCAATGCGACGGCGTGGCTGGACGAGGACCTGGCGCTGCTGGGGCTGACGGACCTGGCGGACGCCGTGGTGAACAGCTCCCGGGTGGGCAGCGCCAAGCCGGACCGGCGGATCTACGAGATCGCCGCCGAACGGGCCGGGGTGGTGCCGGAGCGGTGCCTGTTCGTGGACGACCGGCAGGAGAACGTGGACGCGGCGGTGGCGCTGGGCATGACCGGGGTGCGCTACCGGGGACCGGAGGACCTGCGGCGGGCGCTGGCGCCGGTACTGGGGTAGCGGGTCAGCGGGTCAGCAGGTGTCGTGGGGGCCGCCGTTGAGGTGCCGGGTGCCGGGTGCCGGGGGCGGGGGTACCGCGGGTGGCGGGGGTGGGGGTGGCGGGCGAGGATCGGGGGGACCGGGCGGACCCCTGAGAGCGGTGGCGGATGGCTGAGCAGGTCGGGGAGTCGCGGGCGGAGCTTTCCTCGCGCTTGAACTGGCTGCGCGCGGCCGTACTGGGGGCCAATGACGGCGTGGTGTCGACGGCCGGCCTCGTAACCGGTGTGGCGGGCGCGGAGGGCTCCCGGACGGCGCTGCTCGCGGCGGGGGTGGCCGGGCTGCTGGCGGGGGCGATGTCGATGGCGGCGGGCGAGTACGTCTCGGTCAGCACCCAGCGGGACACCGAGCGGGCCGCGTTGGCGCAGGAGCGGCGGGAGCTCGCGGAGGATCCGGAGGGGGAGCTCGACGAGCTGACCGACTACTACCGGGGCAGCGGGCTGGAGGACGGCCTGGCCCGGGAGGTGGCGACGGCGCTGACCGAGCGGGACGCGCTGGCCGCCCACGCGCAGACCGAACTGGGCATCGACCCGGACGTGTTGACCAACCCCTGGGAGGCGGCGCTGGCGAGCGCGGCGGCGTTCACGCTGGGTGCGCTGGTGCCGCTGCTGGCGGTGCTGCTGCCGCCGGAGTCGTGGCGGCTGATGGTGACGGTGGTGGCGGTGGTGGTCGCGCTGACCGTGTCGGGCTGGACGAGCGCCCGGTTGGGCGGGGCGGGGCCGGGGCGGGCGATCATGCGCAATGTCGTGGGCGGGCTGCTGGCGATGGGGGTGACGTACAGCGGCGGTGTGCTGCTGGATCAGGTCATCGGGTGAACGCGCGTTCCCGGCCCCGTGAACGGTTCCGTGTCGGGCCCGCCCGTACGTCCGCCGCCCGTACGTCCGCCCGCCCGCACGACCGGCCGCACGTCCGTCCGCCCGTCCGTCCGCCCGCATGTCCGCCCGCACGACCCGCCCGGCGGCGAGGCCCGGGCTCGCCGGTTGGCGGCGCCGTCCGGCTCGACAGGCGAGGTGCCGCGGCCTGTGTTTGTGTGGCTGCAAACCGCTTGGGAGAGGTGAAGCGCCGTGACCGTGCCCCCGTTCGGATCGAACGATCCGTTCTCCGATCTGCTCAGCCGGTTCTTCGGGATGAGCCCGCTGGCTTCCCCGCCCGCCGTGCAGCGGGTGCCGATCGGGCGGTTGCTCAGCGAGTCCTCGCAGGAGTTGCTCGCGCTGGCCGCGCGGCGGGCGGCCGAGGACGGCTCCAGTGACCTCGACACCGCGCACCTGGCCTGGGCGGCCACCCGGGTGGAACCCTCGCGCCGGATGCTGGAACGGGCCGGTATCGATCCGGACCGGCTCTCCGGGGACCTGGAGCACGCCCTGCCCGCGGGCGATGCCGAGGCGGTGGACGGCCGGCCGGCGCTCACCCCCTCGGCCAAGCGCGCGCTGCTCGCCGCGCACGCCCAGTCGCAGGCGGCGGGCGCCTCGTACATCGGCCCGGAGCACATCCTCGGCGCGCTGCTCGACCAGGAGCGCTCGGGGGCCGGGGTGGCGCTGCGCAACGCGGCGCCCTCGCAGGGGGCGCTGAAGTCGGTGCTGGAGGGGCGCGGCACCGGCGGCGAGCGCAGCAGTACGGGTGCCCGCCCGAGCGAGACGCCGACGCTGGACGAGTACGGGCGCGACCTCACCGAGGAGGCGCGTTCGGGCCGGTTGGACCCGGTGGTGGGGCGGGCCGAGGAGATCGAGCAGACCGTCGAGATCCTCTCCCGGCGGACCAAGAACAATCCGGTGCTGATCGGTGAGCCGGGCGTCGGCAAGACGGCGATCGTCGAGGGCCTGGCCCAGCGGATCGTCTCCGGGGACGTGCCGCAGAGCCTCAGGGAGAAGCGGGTGGTCACCCTCGACCTGACCGCGCTGGTGGCGGGTTCCAAGTACCGGGGCGAGTTCGAGGAGCGGCTGAAGAACGTGATCGACGAGGTCACCGCGGCCGAGAAGAGCGTGATCCTGTTCCTGGACGAGCTGCACACCGTGGTCGGCGCGGGCGGTGGTGGCGAGGGCTCGATGGACGCCGGCAACATCCTCAAACCGGCGCTCGCGCGCGGCGAGTTGAGCGTGGTCGGCGCGACCACGCTGGACGAGTACCGCAAGCACGTGGAGAAGGACGCCGCGCTGGAGCGCCGCTTCCAGCCGGTGCTGGTGCCCGAGCCGAGCGTCGAGGAGACCGTCGAGATCCTCCACGGGCTGCGCGACGCGTACGAGGCGCACCACCAGGTGCGGTTCACCGACGAGGCGCTGGACGCGGCGGCGACGCTCTCCGACCGGTACGTCAGCGACCGTTTCCTACCCGACAAGGCGATCGACCTGTTGGACCAGGCCGGCGCGCGGGTCCGGCTGCGCAGCCTGAGCGGGTCGACCGAGGCGACCGGGGTGCAGGACCGGATCACCAAGCTGAAGCGGGAGCTGGACGAGGCCGTCGCGGACGAGGAGTTCGTCCGGGCCGCCAACCTGAAGACCGAGCTGCGGCAGACCGAGGACGAACTGGCGGCGATGGCCGAGTCCCGCGAGGAGGTCGTCGATGTGACGGCCGACGACATTGCGCAGGTGCTCTCCTCCCGGACCGGCATCCCGGTCGCGGAGTTGAACGCGACCGAGAAGGAGCGGCTGCTCAAGCTGGAGGAGCACCTGCACGAGAAGGTGATCGGCCAGGACGAGGCGGTCACGGCCGTCGCCCAGGCGGTGCGGCGCGGCCGGGCCGGGATGGGTGACCCGGACCGTCCGACCGGTTCCTTCCTCTTCCTCGGGCCGACCGGCGTCGGCAAGACCGAGCTGGCGAAGGCGTTGGCGGCGCTGCTGTTCGGCGACCCGGACCGGATGATCCGCTTCGACATGAGCGAGTTCCAGGAGAAGCACACCGTCTCCCGGCTGGTCGGCTCCCCGCCCGGGTACGTCGGTTACGAGGAGGCCGGGCAGCTGACCGAGGCGGTGCGCCGCAAGCCGTACAGCGTGCTGCTCTTCGACGAGGTGGAGAAGGCGCACCCGGACGTCTTCAACCTGCTGCTCCAGGTGTTGGACGACGGGCGGCTGACCGACTCCCAGGGGCGTACGGTCGACTTCCGCAACACCGTGGTGATCATGACCAGCAACATCGGCTCCCAGCGGATCCTCGACCATGCGGGGAACGTGGACGAGATCCGTGACGACCTGATGCGCGACCTGAGGCAGCAGTTCCGGCCGGAGTTCCTCAACCGGATCGACGAGGTGATCGTCTTCCACGCGCTCACCCGGAAGGACCTGCTCTCGGTGGTGGACCTGCTGCTGGACCGCAGCCGGCGCCGGCTGCGGGCCCAGGACGTCGAGCTGGACGTCACCGGGACGGCCAAGGAGTACCTGGTCAACCGGGGCTACCAGCCGGAGTTCGGGGCCCGGCCGCTGCGCCGGACGATCCAGTCGGAGTTGGACAACCGGATCTCCAACCTGCTGCTGGACGGTTCGGTGCGGGAGGGGGACACGCTGATCGCGGACGTGAGCGACGGGGAGCTGGTGGTGACGCTGGCGCGGCCGGAGGCGTCGGCGACCTTCGAGGAGGCGGAGGCGAAGGCCCGGGCCGGCTCGGCCGCCGCGGGGGACTGAGGACGACCGGGGCGGGCGTACTCCAGCGGGAGTACGCCCGAACGCCACTGCTGGAGGACGCGCGGGGACGCGTCGCGGTCTAGCTTGTGGGCATGATGCCGCCCACGTCCCCGCCGACCGAGCCGCCCTCGGTGGAGCGGCCACCGGCGCAGCCGCCGGAGGAGCCGCCCGAGCCGTGGCGCCCGCCGTGGGTGCGCGCGGCCAAGGCGGGCTACCCGCTCGGGACGGCCGCGGCGGTCGCGGTGCTCCAGGTGGTCGGCTCGACCTTCGCCGGGCACAACCAGCACGGGCGGGCCCCGCTGGACGCCTTCGGCTACCTCCTGCTGCTGCTCGGGCCGGCGCTGCTGGTGCTGCGCGAGCGCCGGCCGGTCGCGGTGGTGGCCGGCACCTCGGTGGTCACCGCCGGGTACCTGGCCGCCGGGTACCCGTACGGGCCGGCCTTCGTGAGCTGGCTGATCGCCTGCTGCGTGGCGATCGGCTCCGGCCATCGCCGGGCGGCCTGGGCCGGTGCGGGGGGCGTCTACCTGGTGCACCTGCTCGGCACCTTCGTCCTGCCGCAGGGCTGGCAGCGCGCGGCCCCGCCGTCCGGCAGCGTCTGGCTGCAGGAGCTGGGGCTGCTGGCCTGGCTGCTGCTGGTGATGGCGGGGGGCGAGCTGGTCCGGTTCCGGCGCGAGCGGATCGCCGCCCACCGGGCCTACCAGCAGCAGTTGGAGGAGCGCCGGGCCAACGAGGAACGGCTCAGGATGGCCCGGGAGCTGCACGACATCCTGGCGCACAGCCTGTCGCTGATCAGCATCCAGGCCGGGGTCGCGCTGGCGCTGCTCGACCGTCGGCCGGAGGAGGCCCGCGGCGCGCTGGTCACCATTAAGTCGACCAGCAAGGAGGCGCTCGGCGAGGTCCGCCAGGTGCTCGCGACGCTGCGCGGGCCCGGGGCGGCGCCGCGCGGACCGGCCCCGGGGCTGGACCGGCTGGACGAACTCACCGAGCAGGCGGACCGGGTGGGCCTGGCGGCGGAGGTGCAGGAGCGCGGCGAGCGGCGCGCGCTGTCCGCCGCCGTCGACCTCACCGCCTTCCGAATCGTCCAGGAGGCGCTCACCAACGTGGTCCGGCACTCGGCGGCCCGCCAGGCGGTCGTGGTGCTGGACTGGACGGACCCGGCCGTGCTGGTGGTCCGGGTGGAGGACCCGGGGCCGGCGGTGCTCGCGGACGCGGGCGGGTCGGGCAGCGGGCTGGTCGGGATGCGGGAACGCGCGGCGGCGTTCGGTGGCACCATCGCCGCGGGGCCGCTGCCCGACGGCGGCTTCCGGGTCCGGGCGGAGCTGCCGACACCGAAGGCGGAGAGCGATTGATTCGGGTACTGCTGGCGGATGACCAGCTGCTGGTCAGGGCGGGCTTCCGGGCCCTGCTGGACCTCCAGGACGACCTGACGGTGGTCGGCGAGGCGGACGACGGCGAGGCCGCGCTGCGGCTCGCCCGTGAACTCGTCCCGGACGTCGTGCTGATGGACATCCGGATGCCCCGGATGGACGGGCTGGAGGCGACCAGGAGGATCGCCGAGGACCCGGCGCTGTCCCCCGTGCGGGTGGTCGTGCTGACCACCTTCGAGCTGGACGAGTACGTGTTCGAGGCGCTGCGCTCGGGGGCCGCGGGCTTCCTGGTCAAGGACACCGAGCCGGCCGAACTGCTGCGGGCGATCCGGGTCGCCGTCGCGGGGGACGCGCTGCTCTCGCCGGGCGTCACCAGGCGGCTGATCGGCGAGTTCGCCGCCCGGTCGAAGGCGCCCGAGGCCGTGCCGGAGGGGCTCTCGGACATCTCGATGCTGACCGAGCGGGAGCGCGAGGTGCTGGCCCTGGTCGGGATGGGGCTGTCCAACGAGGAGATCGCCCGGCGGCTGGTGGTCAGCCCGCTGACGGCGAAGACGCACGTCAGCCGGGCGATGGTGAAGCTCGGCGTGCGGGACCGGGCGCAACTGGTGGTGCTGGCCTACGAGTCGGGGCTGGTGCGGCCGGGCTGGCTGGGCTGATCCGCTCCTGGCGGTTGCGGTCCATGGGCGGTTGGCCCACGGGTGGTTGGTCCATGGGCGGTCGCGGTCCACGGGGCGGGTGCGCCGGAGGCGTCGCCGTCGCGCGGCTGCTTCCGGCCCCGCGTGTCGCGGGTGGTTCCTACTCTCCCGGGAGTATCCCAACTGCCGCTGCTGGTAGGACGCGTGATGAGACCTCGCTGCGGGACGCTCCAGTCACCTCGGGAACCACCCGAGGTCCTGGAGGCCCACCACCGAGGAGTTGAACCACCATGTACACCCAGCTGGCCGACTGGCACGGCCCCGGCCCATGGATCCTGCTGATCCCATTGATCTGGATCGCCGTGGTGGTCCTGGTGATCGCGGTGCTGCGCCGCACGGTCTGGCGGCGGCACGGCTGCGGGTTCGGGTACGGGTACGGGGTTGGAGCCGGAGCCGGAGCCGCGGCGGAGCATCCGCTGGCCGTCCTGGGCCGGCGCTACGCGGAGGGGGACATCGACGCCGAGGAGTACCGCGCCAAGCGGGCCGTGCTCAGCGAGTCGCCGCGGGACGACGCCAAGGGAGGTGGCGCCAGGTGACCACCCTGGACGTCGTACGGGGCACCGCCGCCCGGGTCGCCGACGCCGTGAAGGTCTACGGCGTCGGCGGCACCGAGGTCCGCGCGCTGGACCACGTGACGGTGGAGTTCCCGGCCGGGCGGTTCACCGCGATCATGGGCCCGTCCGGCTCGGGCAAGTCCACCCTGATGCACTGCGCGGCCGGGCTGGACAGGCTCACCGCCGGCAGCGCCTGGATCGGCGACACCGAACTCGGCCCGCTCAACGACCGGCGGCTCACGCTGCTGCGCCGGGAGCGGATCGGCTTCGTGTTCCAGGCGTTCAACCTGGTGCCCACGCTCACCGTCCTGGAGAACATCACCCTCCCGCTCGACCTGGCCGGGGCCGCCCCGGACCAGGCCTGGCTGGCGACGCTGGTCGACGTGGTCGGACTCGGCGACCGGCTGCGGCACCGTCCGAGCGAGCTCTCCGGCGGCCAGCAGCAGCGGGTCGCGGTGGCCCGGGCGCTGGCCGGGCGGCCCCGGGTGGTCTTCGCCGACGAGCCGACGGGCAACCTCGACTCCCGCAGCGGCGGCGAGGTGCTCGGCCTGTTGCGCCGGGCGGTGGACGAGATGGGCCGGGCCGTGGTCATGGTCACCCACGACCCGACGGCCGCCGGCTGGGCCGACGAGGCGCTCTTCCTCGCCGACGGACGGCTGGTGGACCGGATGCGGCAGCCCACCTCCGCCCTGGTGCTGGACCGGATGAAGGCCTTCGAACGGGGGCGGTCGTGAACGCCGTTCCCCTCCGGCTCAGCCTGCGCTCGCTGCGCGCCCACAAACGGCGGCTGGCCGGCACCCTCCTGTCCATCTTCCTCGGGGTGAGCTTCCTGACCGGCACGATGGTGCTCGGCGACACCCTGCGGGCCAACTTCGACACCCTCTTCGCCGACGCCAACGCCGGCACCGACGTCGTGGTCCGCAGCACCGACGTGCTGGACTCGGCGGGCACGGTCGGCGGGGTGCGGGCACCGGTGGCGGTGACGCTCGCCGACCGGCTGCGCACCGTGCCGGGGGTGGCGGCCGCGGAGCCGTCCGTCCAGGGTGCGGGCCAGCTCATCGGGAGCAACGGCAAGCCGATCGGCGGTCAGGGCCCGCCCACCCTGGCGGGCAACTGGCTGGTCGACGGCCGGCTCAATCCGTACCGGCTGGCCGAGGGCCGGGCGCCGGCCGCCCCGGGCGAGGTGGTGGTGAACCGGGGCGCGGCGAAGTCGGGCGGGCTGCGCGTCGGCTCGACCACCGTGCTGCGCACCCCCGATCCGGTGCCGGTCACCGTCGTCGGCATCGCCACCTTCGGGGCGGACGCGGACGGCATGGGGCCGAGCACCTTCACCGCGATGACCTTCGCGGACGCCGAGCGGTACCTCACGCCCAAGGGAGAGGGGCAGGCCGGCTCGATCCAGGTCCGCGCCGCGGGCGGGGTCTCCCAGCGGGAGCTGGTCGACCGGATCACCCCGCAGCTGCCAGCAGGCGTCCAGGCGATCACCGGCGCGGCGGCCACCCAGGAGTCCACCCAACTGGTGTCCGGGCGGTTCCTGACCATGTTCACCACGCTGCTGCTGGTCTTCGCCGGGATCGCACTGCTGGTGGCGACGTTCACCATCCACAACACCTTCGCCATCGTGGTCGCCCAGCGGACCAGGGAGAACGCGCTGCTGCGGGCACTCGGGGCGGTGCGCGGCCAGGTGCTCGGGGCGACCCTGGCGGAGGCGCTGGCGGTCGGCCTGCTGGCCTCGCTGGGCGGGCTGCTGGGCGGGATCGGGGTGGCCGCCGGACTCAAGGCGCTCTTCTCCGCACTCGGCTTCGCCCTGCCGACCGGCGGCATGGTGATCGGCACGGCCGCCGTCCTGCTGCCGCTGCTGGTCGGCACGCTGGTCGCGGTGGGATCCGCGCTGCTGCCGGCCGTCCGGGCCGGGCGGACGGCTCCGCTCGCGGCCCTGCGGGAGACCGGGGTCGACCGGGCGGCGCAGGGGCGCTCGGGCGCCGTCCGGGTGGTGCTCGGCGGCCTGCTGCTGACCGGGGGAGTGCCGGTGGCCGTCCTCGGGGCGACGGACGGCCCGTCCGTGCTGCTGACGGCCGTCGGGGCCCTGGCGGTACTGGCCGGCATGGTGGTGCTCGGCCCGGTCGCCGCGGCCCTCGCGGTGCGGACGCTGGGCGCGCCGCTGCCCAGGCTGCGCGGGGTCTCCGGGGTGCTCGCCCGGCGCAACGCGGCCCGCAACCCGCGCCGGACGGCGGCCACCGCGAGCGCCCTGATGATCGGGGTCGCGGTGGTCACGCTGTTCACCGTCTTCGGCGCCTCGATCAAGGCCACCCTGGACTCCACGGTGAGCAGGTCCTTCGCGGGCGATCTCGCCGTCACCACCGCCTCGTTCGGGGCCGGCGGCAGCGGGATCAGCCCCAAGGTGGCGGACACCCTGGCCGCCCTGCCCGAGGTGCGGCAGACGGTCGGGCTCGGCCGTGGCGTGGCCCGGATCGACGGGCACGGCCGGACGCTGGACGTGACCGACCCGGCCCGGTTGTCCGGAATCGTGGACCTCGGCCGGGTCGACGGCTCGCTGGCCGCGCTCGGTACGGACGGGCTGGCGGTCTCCCGCAGCGAGGCGCAGCAGCACGGCTGGCGCCTCGGACAGTCCGTCACCGTGGGCTTCACCGACGGTGCGAGCGGTCCGTTCACGATCCGTGCCCTGTACGAGGGCGGCAGCCTGGCCGGGGACTACCTGATCACCCGACAGGCCTGGGCCCCGCACCGGGGGCAGGACGCGGACACCATGGTCGCGGTCGGGCTGCGCGACGGCGTGCCGGCCGCCGCGGGCAAGGCGGCGGTGGAACGGGCGTTGGTCCCGTACGGCAGCCCGCAGGTGCAGGACCGCGCCGAGTACGCCAAGAGCGCGGCCTCCGGCGTCGACACGATGCTCTCGGTGGTCTACGCGCTGCTGGCGCTGGCGGTGCTGATCGCGCTGCTGGGCATCACCAACACCCTGACGCTGGCGGTGCACGAGCGGACCAGGGAGCTGGGGCTGCTGCGGGCGGTCGGTCAGAGCGGCGCCCAGCTGCGCGGCATGGTGCGCTGGGAGTCGGTGCTGGTGGCGGCCTTCGGGACGGTCGGCGGTCTGGGGCTCGGAGCCTTCCTCGGCTGGGCCCTGGTGCGGGCCTCGGACAGCGCCGGGACGGGATCGTTCGCGATACCGCCCCTCCAGCTGGCCGTGGTCCTGGTGGCCGGGCTGCTGGCGGGCGCGGTGGCCGGACTCCGCCCGGCGGGCCGGGCGGCGCGGCTGGACATCCTGCGGGCGATCGCGACGGAGTAGGAGGCGGTGGAACGGGACCTGGCAGAGCGGGTGCGGTGGAGAAGGAGGTGGGAGCGGCCGAACCGGATGCTCAGTCCGCCGTCTGCGGGAAGACCTCCCGCAGCAGGGGGTTCGGCAGTCCGCGCTTGCGCCACTCGCGCGGGTAGCCGAGCGAGACCTCCGTGAACGGGACGCCGTCGTAGGTGGTCCGGCGCGGGATGTGGAGGTGGCCGTAGATCATCGCCGCGGTGTTGAACCGGGTGTGCCAGTCGGCGGTCAGCTCGGTCCCGCACCACTGGGCGAACTCGGGGTACCAGAGGACATCGGTGGGCTGGCGGACCAGCGGGTAGTGGTTGACGAAGACCAGCGGGACGTCCGGGTCGCAGGCGGCCAGCCGCTTCTCCGTCAGCCGGACGCGCTCGCGGCACCAGGAGTCGCGGTCCGGGAACGGGTCCGGGTAGAGCATCCGCTCGTCCGCGCAGACGACGCCGGTCTCGTAGGCGGCCGCGAGGGAGGCCTCCTTGGTGGTCGTGCCCGGCGCACGGAAGGTGTAGTCGTAGAGGAGGAAGAGCGGGACGATGCGGACCGGACCGCCGGGGCCCTCCCAGACCGGGTACGGGTCCTCGGGGGTCACCACACCGAGCCGGCGGCAGCGTTCCACCAGGTGCTCGTAGCGGGCCACCCCGCGCAGCTGGACCGGGTCCTCGGGGTGGGTCCACAGCTCGTGGTTGCCGGGCACCCACACCACGCGGGCGAAGCGCTCGGCGAGCAGGCCGAGGGCCCACTCGATGCTGGTGGTGAGCTCGGCGACGTCACCGGCGACGAGCAGCCAGTCGCCGGGATGGGAGGGCTGGAGCTTCTCCACCAGGTCGCGGTTCTCCTGGTAGGAGATGTGCAGATCGCTCACGGCGAGCAGCCGTCCACCCGTTGGGGTGGGTCGTTCCGGCTGTGTGTCGCTGCGGTTCTCCGTAGTCACTCCTGCCCCCTGAGGTCGTCCGGCCGATGGGGCCCACCCTACGGGGCGGGCCGGGGGAACGGGGCGGGTTGACGGGATCAGTCGTTCGAACAGTCGCTCCGGCCGTCGGGATCCGCCGAGTGAGCCGCCACGAGAACCGTCGGCGCATCGCTGGGCGCATCACCGGGTTGATCGCTGGGTTGATCGCTGGGCGCATCAAGGGCGAAGGGTGGATCGGGAACGGAGAGCAGCAAGGGGCGAGTACAGGAGCCAGGAGCGGAAGGGGAGTTGGGCCGGATTCAGGAGCCGATGTCGATGAGCACCCCGTGGGAGGTGACGAGGGTGACGGCGAGGATCGCCAGTGAGGCGATGCCGAGGGTCAGGCCCAGGAGGGCGCGGCCGCGCCGGCTGGTGCCGCGGACCAGCGCCAGGGTGGCCAGGGTGATGGCGATCGGCCCGAGGACGATGTTGAACAGCAGCAGACCGGGCAGGCCGAGGAGGAAGGAGGCGATGGCGAGGCCGTCGGCCTCGACGGTTCCCTGGCGGTTCGGTTCCTGACGGTCGGTCGTCCGGCGGATGTCCGCCTGGCGGTCGGTCGCCTGGCCGCGGCTCGCCGGGCGGCTGACGATCCGCCGGACGGTGGCCGGAATCGAGGCGGCCGGGTGGTCGGTGACGGTGCTCATGGTGCGGGTCCTCTCTGTGGAGTGGCCGCGGGTGCGGTCCGCGGAGCGGCCGGGTCAGCGGTGCCGGAGGCGGGCGATGCCCTCGCGGGCGCCGAAGGCGAGCAGCCAGGCGGTGATGCCGGCGGAGGCGGCGAGGAAGACCGGGAGCGAGGTGTGGGCGGCGGTGCCGATCAGGACACCCATGGCGACCAGGGCGGAGAACAGGATCACGACTGGCTCCTTCGGCTGCGGCTGGGACTGCGCCGATTTCGGTTGACAAGTGTTCACTGACTTCGGTTCCACTGTACGCTCGGCTGGCCAAGTTCAGCAAACGATTGTTTACTGAATGGCGTGAGTCACACCGTTGGGGCCAGGCAGGCCCAGAAGCAGCAGAGTCGGCGGGCCTTGCTGGACGCCGGACTGCACCTGTTGGCCGATCAGAACCTGGCGAGCCTGGGCGTTCGCGAGGTCACCCGCGAGGCGGGGCTCTCCCCGGCCGCCTTCTACCGGCACTTCCCGGACCTCGCGGCCCTCGGGGTGGCACTGGTCGAGGAGTCGCTGGCCAGCCTGCACATCATGATCCGTGCGGTGCTCGCCGAGGCCGGTGGTGCCGAGGAGCTGATCGACCGTGCGGTGGACGTGATCGAACGACACGTCCGCGAGCACCGGGGGCACGTCCGCTTCCTGGCGCGTGAGCGGCACGGCGGGGTCCGGCAGGTGCGGGAGGCGATCGATGCCGAACTCGGCCGCTTCGCCGCCGAAGTGGGAGCCGCCCTGGCGCCGCAGCCGGAGTCACGGGGGTGGAGCGAGCGGGACCTGCGGATGCTCGCCGAGCTGTACGTCGACCACATGGTCTCCACGGCCGCCGCCTTCCTGGAGGCGCTGGAGACGGACCCGGCGCGGGAGCAGCGGATCGCCGCCACCGCGCGCTTCCAGCTGCGCCTGATCAGCCTCGGCCGGGAGCGCTGGCAGGCGGGTTGACCGTACGGGCACGGCAGTTGACCGGCCGGCGGGGACGCGTGGCCGGCGTGCGGCCGGCCCGCGGTGGGGTGTGGATCCGGCGGCGTTCCGGCTCGGCCGGCCCGCGACCGGCTCGCGCGGCCCTTGAGCCGGCTGTGGATCCGGCCGCGATTCGGCCTGCGTCCCGGACTGCGTGCCGGTCCGCACCCCCGGTCCGCACCCCCGGTTCGTACTCCGGCCCGCGCTCCGGACCGCGTGCCCAGTCGCGTGCGGAGTCGCGTGCCGAGCGGCGGCGGTAACCGGCCAATGCGTCTTGGGAGGTTCTTGGTGTTGCTTTGACTCTTGACAGTGGGTCATGTCCGCGACAGCTTTGGTGGACCCCCACCCGTGGACCCTCCCCCACACCGAGAGGTCTCTCATGAAGAAGCCGCTCATAGGCACGGTTGCCACACTCCTGGTCGCCGGGGCCACCGCCTTCGTCGGAGCCGTTCCGGCTCAGGCCGCAGCCACGGCCGCCAAGCCCGCCGCCAAGCCTGTCGCCGCCGTCACCTTCGCCGGGACGGTCGCGCTCAGCAACTGCTCCGGCTCGCTGGTGCGGATGCCCGGTTCGGCCGCGAGCGACCCGGCCCTCGTGCTCTCCAACGGCCACTGCCTGGAGACCGGTATGCCCGGTCCGGGCGAGGTCGTCCTCAACCGGTCCTCCAGTCGGAGCTTCACCCTGCTCAACGCGAGCGGCGGCAGCGCGGCCACGCTGCGTGCGACCAAGATCGTCTACGGCGCGATGACCGACACCGACGTGTCGATCTACCAGCTGAACACCACCTACGCGTCGATCCAGTCCCGGTACGGGATAGCCCCGTTGACCCTCGCCGCCACCCACCCGGTCCAGGGCACCTCGATCCGGGTCGTCTCCGGCTACTGGAAGAAGATCTACTCCTGCTCGGTCGACGGCTTCGCCTACCGACTGAAGGAAGCCGACTGGACCTTCAAGGACTCGGTCCGCTACACCTCCACCTGCAACGTGATCGGCGGCACCTCCGGCTCGCCGGTGGTCGACGCCTCGACCGGCCAGGTGGTCGCCGTCAACAACACGATCAACGAGAGCGGCGAGACCTGCACCCTGGACAACCCCTGTGAGGTCGACCAGAACGGTGCCGTGACGGTTCGTCCTGGCATCGGCTACGCCCAGGAGACCTACGGGATCCCGGCCTGCTTCGCCGCCGGCAACCGCTTCGACCTCACCCTCCCCGGCTGCACCCTGCCCCGCCCGTAGGCAGTCAGGACAACCCCGCTGACCAGCACGTTTCTCCCGATGGGCCATCCGCGAACGGCGGGTGGCCCATTCGGCCGTCCATCGGTCGGCCACCGCACCACCTGCACTATCCGTACAACCAGCACAACCAGCACGACCAGCACGACCAGCACGACCAGCGCGACCCGCGCCGCACGGCCGCACCGGCAGGCGGCATTCATGTCAGTTGAACAGATGGAGAGTTGATGACCACCACCGTGAGAAGGCTGATGGTGTCGGCCCTGCTGATACCGCTGCTCGCGTTCGGCGGCCTGGCGAGCCCGGCGTCCGCCGCCGACAGCCAGGGCGCGCAGGGTGCCCAGGGGGCGCAGGACGGCCAGGGCAATGGGTCCCGCCACGGCCGGAGCCCCGCCGACGACCCGACCGCCGACATCAAGGACCGTCTGGCGGCGATCCCCGGGGTGACCATCACCGAGGAGAAGCCGACCACCACCGGTCACCGCTACTTCATCGCCACGTACACCCAGCCGATCGACCACAACCGGCCCTGGCTGGGCACCTTCCAGCAGCGCTTCAGCCTGCTGCACCGCGGCTACGACCGCCCGACCGTCTTCTACACCAACGGCTACACCCTGGGCACCAACCCGTCCCGCACCGAGCCGACCCGGCTGGTGGACGGCAACCAGGTGTCCATCGAGTACCGGTTCTTCACCCCCTCCCGCCCGAACCCGGCGGACTGGTCCAAGGCCGGCATCCGCCAGGGTGCCGCGGACTCGCACCGGCTGGTGACCGCGCTCAAGCGGATCTACCAGGAGGAGTGGCTGTCCACCGGCGCCAGCAAGGGCGGCATGTCCTCCACCTTCTACCGCCGCTTCTACCCGGACGACGTTGCCGGCACGATCGCCTACGTCGCGCCGAACAACACGAACGTCAACGACTACGCGGCGTACAGCGAGTTCTTCCGGACCGTCGGCACCCCCGAGTGCCGGGCCAGGCTGAACGCCGCCCAGCGTGAGCTGCTGGTGCGCCGCGACCGTCTGGAGGCCCGCTTCGTCGCCGACAACACGGCGGCCGGGTCCACCTTCAATACCCTCGGCACCCCGGACCGTGCGTACGAGGCCGGCGTGCTGGACGTGGTCTGGGCGTTCTGGCAGTACAGCCTGGAGGCCGACTGCGCCAAGGTCCCGGTGGCCGCCACCGCGACCGACGACGAGCTGTACGCCTGGTTCGACTCGCAGTCCGGCATCACCGGCAACAGCGACCAGTCGCTGGCGAAGTACACCGCGTACTACTACCAGGCCGCGACCGAGCTCGGTGCGCCGTTCTTCGACGTCTCGCACCTCAATGGCGTGCTGCACTACGACTACAAGGAGCTCTACTCGGTCCGCAGCTACGTGCCGAAGGAGATCCCGACCGTCTTCAACCCGAACGCGATGCCCGACATCGACCGCTGGGTGAAGCGCGAGGGCGAGCGGATCATGTACGTCTACGGCGGCAACGACCCGTGGGGCGCCAAGCCGTTCCGTCTCGGCCGGGGCAGCGAGGACAGCTACGTCTACACCGTGCCCGGTGGCAACCACGGCTCGAAGATCGAGCAGCTGCCGGCCGCGCAGTCGGCGGAGGCCACCGCCAAGGTGCTGGAGTGGGCGGGCCTGGGTGACCCCGACGCCGCCCGTTCGCTCGCCAAGTCGCCGCAGGCGGGCGCGGAGTTCGGCCCGCTCGACGTCGAGGGCCAGCGGCTGGAGCAGGAGCGCCGCCCGCTGTAGCGCTCGCGCGCAGTAGGCCGCGCCACGAAGCACGAGGAGGAGGCCGCCCCCCGCGTACCAGGGGGCGGCCTCCTCGCGTCGTCCCGGAAGCGCGGACGCGAGGCTGAGACGCGGGGCCGGGAAGCGAGGCTGAGACGCGGGGCGGGAAACGGGGCCCGGGAACGGCCTGGCCGGCCCCCTCCCCGAAGCAGTGAATCAGTGCTTCAATACTTCCATGGCCTACCGACGCACGCCCGCCGTACAAGCCCGCCTGGACGCCCAGCGGGAAGCGGTGCTCCAGTCGGCGGTCGGCCTGCTCGCCGAGCGCGGCTACGGCGGCTGCACGATGGCCGCCGTGGCGGATCGCGCCGGGATCGCCACCGGCAGCCTCTACCAGCACTTCTCCGGCAAGGCCGAGCTGTCGGTGCAGCTCTTCCGGCGGGTGGTCACGCACGAGATCGACGCGGTCAACGCCGCCGTCGCCCTCCGGGACACCCCGCGGCAGCGGATCGCCGCCGTGGTCGAGACCTTCGCCGCCCGTGCCCTGCGCGCGCCCCGGCTGGCGTACGCGCTGCTGGTCGAGCCGGCCGACGCGGTCGTGGACGAGGAGCGCCTGGTCTTCCGGCGGGCGTTCCGGGACGTGATCGCCACCGAGATCGCCGCCGCCGTGGCGAGCGGCGAACTGCCCGAGCAGGATCCGGTGCTGACCGCCGCCGCCCTGGTCGGCGCGGTCGGCGAGGCCCTGGCCGGCCCGCTCGCGGCCGCACCGGTCGCCGCCGCCGGGCCGCCCGAGCGCGGCGACGGCACCACAAGCAGCAGCACCACCACCAGCAGCAGCACCCAAAGCAGCAGTACCACCACCAGCAGCACCGCCGGCGGCGCCATCAGGAGCGACAGCGCCGCGGTGGTCCCCGCCCTGGTCTCCTTCACCCTGCGTGCCCTGGGAGGACGCGATGACAGCGACGCATGAGGTCACCAACCAGGTGCCCCTGCCGTACGGCCACGACACCGCCGCCGACCCCACCCTGCTCGATGCCCTCCGGCGGGCCGACGCCGGCTGGGCCGAGCCCGAGCTGCGCGAGCTGGGCCGGCTGGCCGGTTCCGAGCAGGCCGCCGAGTGGGGCCGGCTGGCCAACGAGAACCCGCCGGTGCTGCGCACCCACGACCGCTTCGGCCACCGCATCGACGAGGTCGAGTTCCACCCGGCCTGGCACGAGCTGATGCGCACCGCCGTCTCGTACGGCCTGCACGCCGCGCCCTGGCGCGACGAGCGCCCCGGTGCCCACTCCGCCCGTGCCGCCAGGTTCTTCGTCTGGGGCCAGGTCGAGGCCGGTCACACCTGCCCGGTCTCGATGACCTACGCCGCCGTCCCGGCGCTGCGCGCCAACCCGGCGCTGGCCGCCGAGCTGGAGCCGCTGCTGGCCGCGCGGGAGTACGACTTCGGGCTGCGCGAGCCGCGCACCAAGCGAGGGCTGATCGCCGGCATGTCGATGACGGAGAAGCAGGGCGGCTCGGACGTCCGCACCAACACCACCACCGCCGTTCCGCACGCCGACGGCACCTACCGGCTCACCGGCCACAAGTGGTTCACCTCGGCGCCGATGTCCGACCTCTTCCTGACCCTCGCCCAGGCCCCGGGCGGCCTCAGCTGCTTCGTGCTGCCGCGCGTCCTGCCGGACGGCAGCCGCAACCGCCTCCAGCTGATGCGGCTCAAGGACAAGCTCGGCAACAAGTCCAACGCCTCGGCCGAGCTGGAGTACGACGGCGCGGTCGGCCTGCTGGTCGGCGAGGAGGGCCGGGGCGTCCCGACCATCATCGAGATGGTCAACATGACCCGGCTGGACTGCACCATCGGCGCGGCCTCCGGCATGCGCTACGGCGCCACCCGGGCGGTCCACCACGCCCTGCACCGGCGGGCGTTCGGCAAGGCGCTGGTCGACCAGCCGCTGATGCGCAACGTGCTCGCCGACCTGGTGGTGGAGTCCGAGGCGGCCACGATCACGGCCATGCGGCTCGCCCGGGCCACCGACCTGACCCTCGCCGGGGACGGGAACGAGGCGCTGGTCCGGCGGCTGGGCCTGGCGGTGGCCAAGTACTGGGTGTGCAAGCGCGGTCCGGCGCACTCCGCCGAGGCGCTGGAGTGCCTGGGCGGCAACGGCTACGTCGAGGAGTCCGGGATGCCCCGGCTCTACCGGGAGGCGCCGCTGGTGTCGATCTGGGAGGGCTCCGGCAACGTCGCCGCCCTGGACGCGCTGCGTGCCATGGCCAAGCGTCCGGAGAGCGTCGAGGCCTTCCTGGGCGAACTCGACGCCGCGGCGGGCGCGGACCGCCGGCTGGACGCGGCCGTCGCCGCGCTGCGCAAGGAGCTGACCGACCTGGGCGACCTGGAGTACCGCACCCGCCGGCTGGTCGAGTCGATGGCGCTGGCGTTCCAGGGCTCGCTGCTGGTCCGGTACGGCAGCCCTGCGGTGGCCGACGCGTTCTGCGCGAGCCGGCTGGGCGGCGACCACGGCGCGGCCTTCGGCACCCTGCCGGCCGGGGTCGACACCGCGGCGATCATCGACCGCGCCCGCCCGGTGATCGTGTGAGCGGTCAGGACCGGGCGGGCGGTCAGGAAGCGGACGGCGTACGGCGGTTCTGGCAGGAGCTCGGCCTGCCCGGGCTGATCGACGTGCACACCCACTTCATGCCGAAGAACGTCCTCGACAAGGTGTGGGCGTACTTCGACGCGGCCGGTCCGCTGGTGAACCGGCCCTGGCCGATCACCTACCGCGAGGCGGAGGAACAACGGGTCCGCCGGCTGCGGGACTTCGGCGTCCGGGCGTTCACGTCCATGCTCTACCCGCACAAGCCCGGCATGGCGGGCTGGCTGAACGCCTGGGCCGCCGAATTCGCCGCCCGCACCCCGGAGTGCCTGCACACCGCGACCTTCTTCCCCGAGCCCGGGGCGCCCGGCTACGTGGCCCGGGCGATCGAGGACGGTGCCCGGGTGTTCAAGGCGCACCTCCAGGTCGGCGGCTACGATCCGGCGGATCCGCTGCTGGACGAGGTCTGGGGGCTGCTCGCCGAGACCGGCACCCCGGTGGTCACCCACTGCGGGTCCGGGCCGGTGCCGGGCAGGTTCACCGGCCCCGGCCCGATCGGCGCGGTGCTGGAGCGGCACCCCGGTCTGGTCCTGGTGGTCGCCCACCTCGGGATGCCCGAGTACCGCGGCTTCCTCGACCTGGCCGAGCGCCACCCGGCCGTCCGGCTGGACACCACCATCGCGTTCACCGACTTCGCCGAGGCCGACGTCCCGTTCCCGCGCGGGGAGCTGCCGCGCCTGCGCGGGCTCCGGGAGCGCGTCCTGCTCGGCAGCGACTTCCCCAACATCCCGTACCGGTACGTGCACCAGCTGGAGGCGCTGGCCGGGCTGGGGCTGGGGGAGGAGTGGCTGCGGGCGGTCTGCCACGACAACGCGGCCGCCCTCTTCGGCATCAAGCCCGAGGACTGATCACCGCACCGTCCGCAGCAGTTCCAGCGCCCGGGCGTGCAGCCCGGGCGCGGCGGCGAGGAAGCCGTCGGAGCCGGTCGTCCAGGCCGACCCGGCGGCGTCCGTCACCGCGGCGCCCGCCTCGCGCGCGATCAGCGCGCCGGGCAGCAGGTTGCCCGCGTCGAGGCCGTACTCCCAGAACAGCGCCAGGTGGCCGGAGCCGACCTGGGCCACCTGGAGCGCGGTGGGGCCGAGGTTGCGCACCGCCAGGACGGCACCCGCCATCGCGGACAGCGACTCGCCCGCCCGGCGCAGCGCCACCGGGTCGGCGGCCACCCGGGGCGGCTGGCTGGTGGCGGCGACGGTGACGGCCAACTCCCGCTCCAGGGGCGCGATCGGCCGTCCGTCCAGCTCGGCGCCGCCGCCGAGCACCGCCCGGTAGGTGCGGCCGTCCTGTTCCGGGGCGTGCACCACGGCCAGCACCGCCGCGCCGTCCCGGACCAGCGTGGCGGTCACCGCCCAGTGCGGCTGCCCGAGCAGGTACTGCACCGCGCCGTCGGTCGCGTCGCACAGCCACCACTCGCCCTCGGCGGGCACCGACCCGTCCAGTTCCTCGGGCACCCAGCCGGCCTGCGGGTGCAGCGCAGTCAGCCGCTCCCGCAGTACGGCGGCGGCCGGGCCGTCCAGCTCGGCGAAGCGGGCCGCCGCCTCCTCGGCGGTCCGGGCGGTGACCGGGTCGGCGGACCGGCGTGCGGCCAGCCCCGCACCGACCTCCCGCACCGCGGCCTCCACACCCTCCGCCAGCGTCCACAGTTCGTTCGTCACGGTGACTCCTCCTCCTCGATTCCTCACCCCGGGCCGGCGCCCCGACCGGAGCCCCCGGGCCGGCGCCCCGACCGGAGCCCCCGGGCCGGCGCCCGAGCGGAGCTTCCGACCGGAGCTTCCGGCCGGGGCTCGGGGCCGGTGTGCTCCGGCCGCCCGGGACAAGGAGTACCGTCAGGGCTGCCGAACAGGACGCAGAAGCCGCCGAGAGTGACGGGGATCGGACACCATGGACCTCTCCACCGCCGATCCGGACAGCGTGCTGGACGTCCTCGACCGCCGCCTGGTGTGCGCCCTCCAGGTGGACGGACGGGCCGAGCCCGGCCGGATCGCCGAGGTCCTGGGCGTGTCCGCGCGGACGGTCACCCGCCGGCTGGGCCGGATGCGGCAGGCCGGGGTGCTGCGGGTGGTCCGGCTGCCGGACGTCGAGGACGCGGCCGTGGGCGCGCTGCTGCTGCGGGTCCGGGTGCTGAGCGGCCGGGTGGACGCCATCGCCCAGGCCCTCGCCGACCGCCCCGACGTCCCGTTCGTCGACGTGATGCTCGGCGGCCACGAGGTCGGCGCCGTGATGCTCACCGACGCCGGTTCCCGCGACCGGCTGCTGTACGGGCAGCTGCCCGCGACCGGCGCCGTCACCGAGACCACCACCCACGCGGTGCTGCACGCCTTCGCCGACGCCGGGCAGTGGCAGGCCGGGCACCTGACCGAGGAGGAGGCCGAGGCGCTCGCCCGGCCCGCCGTCCCGCGCCCCGCCGCACCCCCGCCGCTGGACGGCCTCGACCGCGCGCTGCTGGAGCGGCTGGGCGAGGACGCCCGGCAGTCCCACGCCGTGCTGGCCGCGGCCGTCGGCGCGCCCGAGTCCACGGTGCGCCGCCGGCTGCACCGGCTCGACGGGGTGGGGCTGCTGCGCACCCACGCCACCGTGGACCCGCGGCTGCTCGGCATGGCCGTGGACGCCAACCTCTGGCTGGACGTGCCGCCCGGCCGGATCGCCGAGGTCGGGGCGGCGCTGGCCCGCCACCCGCAGGTGCACGGGGTGTTCGCCACCAGCGGTCCGGCCAACCTGCTGGCCACGGTGTTCTGCCCGGACCACGGCGAGCTGTACCGCTTCCTCACCGACGTCCTCGGCCCGCTCGGCGTCGCCCGCGCCGAGACCACCATCACCGCCCGCGCGGTGAAGCGGGCGGGCGTGCTGCTCCGGCAGCCGCCCCGGAGGCCGTAGGGCGTGTCTGACATGCCCGCCGGGCACGCGACGGCCGTTACCCGCGGGGTAATCGACGCCCGCCGCCGCACCGGGCAGGGTGGTGGCACCCGGTGCGGCCGCCACGGTCCCGGGCTCCCACCCCCGACAGGAGGCGATCCGCCGTGTCCGCCCACGTGAACACCCTCACCCCCGCCAGGCCCGGTTCCGTCTTCTCGCCCCGGACGGTGCGCGGCGCCCTCGCCCTGGACGCCCTGGTCACCGGCGGCAACGGCCTGGCCTACCTGGCCCTCTCCGGCCCGCTCGGCGAACTGCTCGGCGCCGGCCGCACCACCCTGGTCGATGTCGGGCTGCTGCTCCTCGGCTACGCGCTCGCGGTCGGCGCGCTGGCCGCCCGCCGGCGGCCGCCGGTGCTCGGGGTGCGGACCGTGATCGACGTCAACCTCGCCTGGGTGGTGCTCAGCCTGGTCGCGATGGCGGTGTGGCTGGAGCCGACCACCGCCGGGTCCGTCTGGATCCCGGTGCAGGCCGCGGCGGTGGCCCTGTTCGCCGTCCTCCAGTTCACCGCCCTGCGGCGGGAGGCCCGCGAGCGGGCCTAGCGTTCGGGCCCGACGACTAGCGTTCGGGCCCGACGGCGGCCTGCAGGAACCGTGCCGTCTCCGTGTCGGCGGGGAGGAAGGTCTCCATGGCCAGCTCGGAGACGGTGACGTCCACCGGCGTGTTGAAGGTCGCGATGGTGGAGAGGAAGGAGAGCACCCGTCCCTCGTGCCGGATCCGCATCGGCAGCGCGAACGGGAACCCGTCGACGGCCGGTCCGCCCGTGACGGGTCCGCCCGCGGCCGGACCGTTCCCGGCCGGTCCGTTCCCGTCAGGTCCACCCGCCGGGTCCTCGACGGGCGGTTCGGGGTAGCTTCGGACCTCCTCGTACAGTCGGCGCAGCGGCTCGGCGCGGACCAGCTCCAGCTGCCGTTCCATCCGCTCCAGCAGGTGCTGCCGCCACTGCGGCAGGTTGACGATGCGCGGAGCCAGCCCGTCGGGGTGCAGGGTGACGCGGATCGCGTTGAACGGCGGTTCCAGCAGGTGAGGGGCGACGCCGTTGATGAGCAACCCGAGCGAGCGGTTGGCCGCCAGCACCCGGAAGGACCCGTCGACCACGACCGCCGGGTACGGGTCGTGGGCGGCCAGCAGCCGTTCCAGCCCGCCGCGCAGCGCGGCCATCGACGGGTCGTCCAGCGGTGTCTCGCGGTAGTGCGGGGCGTAACCGGCCGCCAGCAGCAGGGTGTTGCGCTCGCGCACCGGGACGTCCAGCTGCTCGGCCAGTCGCAGCACCAGCTCGCGGCTCGGCCGGGAGCGGCCGTTCTCGACGAAGCTGAGGTGGCGGGCCGAGGAGTCCGCCCGCAGTGCCAGTTGCAGTTGGCTGAGCTGCCGTCGTTCCCGCCAGCCGCGCAGCAGCGGGCCGACGCCGGTTCCCGTCGGGCTGCCCATGCCCGCCATGATCGTCATGGCCCAGGACGGTACTCGAACGGGCCCGGTCGGCGGGAGGGGGCGCGACGGTCGGGAGGGCGCGGCGGGAGCAGGGCCTCAGACGCCGGTGCTCGACCCCGGGCGGATGACCATGAGCACCACGACCACGGCCCACAGCAGGTTGAACACCCCGGCGGTCATCGGCAGCATCTTCAGGCCGCCGACGGCCTTGGTGTGCTGCTCGTCCGACGGGTCGAGTTCGAGCGCGTCCACCGCGGCCTGCTGGCCGGGCAGCACGAAGAGCAGCAGGGCGAGCGCGGCGATCGCGGTCAGCACCATCGAGACGATCACCCAGGACTGCCCGAGGACGTCCATCACCTGGGCCAGGCCGATGCCCAGCACCGGCACCGCGACCCCGAGCAGCGCGTAGACCTGGGTGATCCGGTGCAGCACGCGCAGCACGCCGGCGTCGGAGGCCCGGTCCGGGCCTCCGGCCAGCGCGGCCTTCGCCCGGCGCGGGAACATGCTGACGGCCACCGCGACCGGGCCTATGAACAGGACCGACACGAGGACGTGCAGGCTCAGCAGGAACTTGGCCATGGCGGGGCACCCTTTGGATCCGGTGGGCAGCTGGTGGGCGGGCACCCGCGTTCGGCGTGCCCACGACCAGGCACGCTAACACCGCTTATTTCCCGGCCCACCGCGCGGGTGGGCGCCGGGGAGCCCGCTCCGGCCCGGTACTCGTCCCGGCGCCCGTCCCGTCCCGGCGCCCGTCCCGTCCCGTCCCGTCCCGGCGCCCGTCCTGTCCCGTCCCGGCCCGGCGTCGAGCCCCCTCCGGCCCGGCCGTTCAGCCCGCCGCCGTGAGCTCCACGATCCGGGGCGGGGCGGTGCTGACGGCGCCCACGGCGGCGGCGTGCTCCGGGTCGGTCCAGTCGAGCAGGTGCAGGTCCTCCCACCGGCTGCGCAGCGGCGGGCCCGGCGGGACGGACAGCGGCAGGGCGGAGAGGTCGACCCGGCCGAGGGTGTCCAGGGTGGCCCGTCCGATCTTGATCAGCGATTCCTTGCGCACCCAGAGCCGCAGGAAGGCCTGCTCCGGCTCCGGGTCGGCCTCGACCAGGGCGAGCTCGGCCGGGGCCAGCACCCGGCGGGCGACCGAACGCAGCGAGCCGCCCCGGTCGGACAGCTCGACGTCGACCCCGACCGGCTGGAACCCGGCGCCGGCGGCGACCACGCCCCGGGTGTGCGACAGGCTGACGTGCACCCCGGGGTGGTCCGGCAGGTAGGGCTTGCCGTGGTCGGCGAGCCCGCAGTCCGGGCACTGCTGGGCGAGGACGAGGCCGGCCACCGGTACGTCGAGCAGCCGGGCGGCGCAGAGCCGGACCAGCAGGTGCCCGGCGGTGAAGTCGATCCGACCGGACTCGTGCCGGAAGCGCGCGGCGCGTTCCCGCTCCATGGCGGTCAGCAGGTGCTCGCCCGCCTCGGGGTGCCGCAGTACGGCGTCGGCGGACGCGACGGAGACGAGCGGCGCGCTCTGTTCCTGGGCCTCGGTGGTCATGCCTCCCAACCTAGGCCCTCGCCGCCGGTCGGCGCCCGCCCTGGGGATCCCTGCTCCGTACGTATGAGTTTCAGATCCGATCTGAGGGTCTGTAGGCTGCGATAAGTCCGTTTTGGTATTGGATATCCCGGATCTATGGGATCGCCAGCAGATCGTATGGAACGTGGCGGGTCATCCGGTCTCGCCCTTTTCTCGTGCACGGAGGAATTGTCGATGGATCAGGCCACCGGTTCGCCGGATCACAGAACGACCGCCGTGAGAACCCCGGCGACGCGCGGGCGCCGGGCCGTCAGGATCGCGGTGGCGACCGCCGTCACCGCGCTGCCGCTGGCCGCGGTGCTGACGGTCGGTTCGGCCGCTCCGCTGGCCCCGCCGCTGGGCGCCTGCACGGGACCCGACTGCCCCGCCACCTGGCCGCCGCCCAACAACGGCGACTTCACCGGCCGCGACTCCACCATCAACGTCTTCACCGGTGGCAACTACACCGTGAACGGCCGGGCCGCGGAGGCCGAGGGCAAGATCGTCGCGCTGGGGAACCTGACCGTCGACAAGAACGGCGGCGGCATCTACAACATGGGCGTCGTCGGTGTCGGTTCGCGCGTGGTGCCGCCGAACGGCAGCGACTTCGTGACCACCGGCGGCAACGTCGACGTGGTGACCGGCAACGCGATCCTGATCGGCGGCAGCGACTCGCACGGGCCGGCCTTCGGAAACCTGCGGCACGCGGGCTCCGTCACCGGCACCGTGAACATCGACCCCACCGGCGAGTCGATCCAGGACCCGAACGCCGCCGCGCCGTACCAGACGGTGCTGACCCAGATCGAGGAGGTCTCCGACTGCGTCGGCCGGGCCACCGCGACCGGCACCGTCGACATCTCCTCCAGTCAGGCGACCTTCACCGGTGACGGGACCAGCATGAAGCAGGTCTTCAACGTCGCCCAGAACCTCGCCTCGCCGTCCGGCGGGCAGATCGGCCTGGTCTTCAACAACATCCCGGCCGGCGCCACCGTCGTGGTGAACATGCTCGGGGACAGCCCGATCATCAACACCTACACCGGTACCGGGCTGGCCGGCGACCAGACCACCGACATGCGCTCGAAGCTCATGTACAACTTCCCGACCGCGACCTCGGCACAGATCCTCGGCAGCGCCCAGTTCCAGGGCTCGGTCATGGCCGGCAACCCCGGCGGCACCACGACCATCGCCCAGCCGGGCATGAACGGCCGGGTGTACCTCGCGGGCAACCTGATCCACACCGGCACCGGCGGCTACGAGATCCACAGCTACCCGTTCGACGGCGACCTGCCGGACTGCGTCGTGACGCCCAGCCCGTCGCCGACCTCACCGACGCCTTCGCCCTCGCCGACCTCGCCGTCCCCGACGTCTCCGAGCCCGACGTCGCCGTCGCCGACCTCACCGTCCCCCACGTCGCCGTCGCCGACCTCTCCGATCCCCACGTCGCCGTCGCCGACCTCGCCCGCGCCCACCTCGCCGTCGGCCAGTGCGACGACGTCGAGTGCCGGTCCGGCCCCGACCAGCCACCGTCCGACCGGGCAGCCGACCAGCCACCACCCCGGTGGCGGCGGTGAGTTGCCCTCCACCGGCGCGGGCAACGCCCCGGTGGTCTTCGGCGTGGCGGGCGTCGGCCTGCTCGGCCTCGGCGGCCTGGCCGTGCTGGCCGCCCGCCGTCGTCGCGGCCGCCACGGCTGACGGTCCGTACGGCTGAGGAGTTGAGGGGCCGAACAGCCGAACAGCCGAACAGCGGCGCAGGCCGCCCGGGTCGACTCG